>NZ_JBFRLX010000011.1:0-39345 GCF_041470165.1 Vibrio sp. 10N.286.46.A8 | reverse complement strand
CTAGCATCTAGCATCTAGAGCATAGATTAGTTGTTGCTGTGTAGCTCACTGTTCAGTTCAACAGCAGACTTGTTCGCAAGACATTCAATTTGGCCAGTAATCGAGTTACGACGGAACAGAAGGTCAGAAACGCCAGCAAGGTCACGGGCTTTAATGATTTCTACTTCGTTGCCTTCTTTATCTAGCATGCGAACTTTAGTACCTGCAGTCACGTAAAGACCAGACTCAACCGTGCAACGGTCGCCCATTGGGAAGCCAAGACCCGCGTTTGCGCCTAGCAGGCAGTTTTCGCCGATAGAGATAACCATAGTACCGCCGCCAGACAGAGTACCCATGATAGAAGCGCCGCCGCCGATGTCTGAACCGTTACCCACAACAACACCCGCAGAGATACGACCTTCAACCATGCTCACGCCAGTAGTACCCGCATTGAAGTTGATGAAACCTTCGTGCATTACCGTTGTGCCTTCGCCTACGTGTGCGCCAAGACGAACACGAGAAGTATCAGCAATACGAATACCTGTTGGTACTACGTAATCCACCATTTTAGGGAACTTGTCTACGCAATCTACAGACAGAGCGCGACCCGCAAGGCGAGCTTCGATTTGACGCTCTGGTAGCTCAGGAAGGTCGATTGGGCCTTCGTTTGTCCATGCGATGTTGTGCAGTAGACCGAAGATGCCGTCTAGTACTGTACCGTGTGGTTGTACTAGGCGGTTAGAGATAAGTTGTAGCTTTAGGAAGCCTTCAGCAACTGATGCTGGCTTCTCGTCAGCCGCAAGAACAACAAGAACAAGTGGCTGCTCAGATGCTGCTGCTTTTTCTGCGAAAGATGCGTTTGCTGCATCGTCGTTTGCTGCGAATGCTTTCGCCAGTTCTGCGCTTTGTGCAGCAGAGATTTCGATAGCTTGGTTGCCTTCAGTGTAACCTGCAACTTCAGCCACAGCAGCTACAAGAGCATCGCTTGGGTTTAGAAGTGGGTTAGGGAAGAACGCTTCAATGATTTTATTGTCGCGGTTTTTGGTTGCCGTACCGAAGGCTAGTGAAAAGTAAGCCATGTTGAATCTCCATGTGTTGAGTCTTGATTTTGCTATTCCATAACAGCGACTCGAATAACAAGCGCTGCCGTTAGCAAAGTTAATTTAATTGCGTTCATCATAAAGAGAGCGCCCTCGTTATGAAAGGGCGTATCGGGATAAAGTCTGTAAAATGATATTGCTTGTCTTTTGAGAGATAGTTTTCTGCAATGAGAAAGTGATGCAGTTCAACGCAATTATGGTCGTACTCTAGATAAACAACGCCTTATAAGCCTGTTCAATCCCTTCAATCAACATCTGCATACCGATAACGGCGAGTATCAAGCCCATCATTCGAGTAATCACGTTCAATGCGCTTGGTCCGACAGCTTTAACGAAGCGTTCGCCGAATACAAACAGTACATAGGTTAGGGTGCAGAGGAGGCCAAATGCCACGATGGTAATGATGGTCTCGTAAATACCTTCGGTACTGGCGAAGTTCATTGCAGTGGCAATGGTGCCCGGTCCAGCCAGTATTGGCATGGCTAAAGGTGATACGGCGATACTTAGAGCTGCGTCTCGCTGGGCGTCTGAGTTCACTTTCTCTTTTGCTTTTGAGTGTGTTGAGTCACCTTGCAGCATGTGAAAACCAATCAAAAAGACCAGAATGCCGCCCGTGATGCGCAGCGCGTACAACGTGATACCAAAGAGGTCAAAGATCAGTTTGCCAGAGATCGCAAAAGTACTAACGATAACGAAGGCAATGAGTACCGATCGGAATGCGATAGATTTAACCGTTTCCCTATCATTATCACCGGTTAATCCAAGAAAGATGGGCGTATTAGCGATAGGGTTCATTATGGCAAAAAAGCCCATGAACACGGTAATGGTATGAATGATGAGCTCTTTCATATTATTCCTTTGAAAAGATGCAGTTAAATACCAATAGTTTGTGTATTTAATCTTAGATATAAATAATTATTAGAAATAGATAGTAGAGCAAGTGTGAATAAAAAACAGCCAGCATAAGGCTGGCTGTTTGGTTTTAGTGATAGGTGTAGAGTTTTGGTCGTCTGTTATTGCTTGTTTCTCAGTTAACGGATTCTATTCTATGGATAGATCATGGCGCTCAACGTTGTCGTTATGCGTTTTGAGATTCGCTCACAGCCACAGCCACAGCCAATGCAACCGTCGCACCGACCATTGGATTGTTACCCATACCGATGAAGCCCATCATTGCAACGTGAGCCGGAACAGAAGAGCTACCTGCGAACTGAGCATCAGCGTGCATTCTACCCATAGTATCTGTCATGCCGTAAGACGCAGGGCCTGCTGCCACGTTATCTGGGTGCAATGTTCTACCTGTACCGCCGCCTGAAGCAACTGAGAAGTAAGGCAAACCTTGGCGAGTACGTTCTGCTTTGTAGATACCTGCTACAGGGTGTTGGAAGCGCGTTGGGTTCGTTGAGTTACCCGTAATACTTACATCCACTTCTTCTCGGTGCATGATTGCCACGCCTTCACGTACATCATCAGCGCCGTAACACAAGATCTCTCCGCGAGGGCCTTGTGAGAAGCGGCGACGTTCGGTTTCAACAAGCTCACCTGTTTGGTAATCGTATTGAGTACGAACATAGGTAAAACCATTGATGCGAGAAATTAAGTAAGCCGCATCTTTACCTAGACCATTTAGGATTACTTTCAATGGGTTTTGACGTGATTTGTTGACGTTTAGCGCAATTTTAATCGCACCTTCAGCTGCAGCAAAAGACTCGTGACCCGCAAGAAAGGCGAAGCAATGGCTCTCTTCATTGAGAAGACGAGCAGCTAGCGCACCGTGGCCGATACCCACTTGGCGTTGCTCAGCAACACTGCCGGGTTTAGTGAATGCTTGAAGGCCTTCACCAATGATATTTGCAGCTTGTTCAGCGTTGGTGGCTTTGCGAAATAACGCCAGTGCTGAGCCAAGGATATAAGCATCGGCAGCGCTTTCAAAAGCGATTGGTTGGGTGTCCATCACCATGGCTTTTGGGTCGACATTGTGTGATTTACAGTATTGGTTCGCTTGCTCTAAAGAGTCGAAGTTCATTTCTGCCAATACGCGAGTTACTGATTCATTAAATTGAGTGTTCATCATATCTTTCCTCTAAATTGGCAAAAATTATTGTTGGCGTGGGTTAATGGTGGTTACGGCTTCATCGAAGCGACCGTAAGTTCCCATAGCAAGGTCTGCTGCTTCATTGGCTGACACGCCTTGATTAATCGCCTTCATTATTTTGCCGAGGTTGAGATATTCGTAGCCAATCACTTCGCTATGGTCATCAAGTGCAAGCTTGGTCACGTAGCCTTCTGCAAGCTCTAGGTAACGAACGCCTTTCGCTGAAGTTGAATAGCTGGTGCCTACTTGGCTACGTTGTGTTTGACCTAAGTCTTCCAATGCTGCGCCAATTTCTAGGCCGCCTTCAGAGAATGCGGATTGAGTTCGACCGTAAACGAATTGCAGAAAGATCTCACGCATCGCTACGTTGATTGCATCACACACCAAGTCAGTATTCAGAGCTTCAAGAATGGTTCTTCCTGTGAGGATTTCGGCTGCCATCGCGGCTGATTGAGTCATGCCTGAACAACCAATCGTTTCGATTAGCGCTTCTTCGATGATGCCGTTTTTTACGTTCAGCGTTAGTTTTGCTGCACCTTGTTGTGGTGCACAAGTGCCTACGCCATGGCTTAAACCAGAAATAGCGATGACATCTTTTGGGCTAACCATGGCGCCTTCAACTGGAATTGGCGCTGAAGTGTGAAGATCACCCCTTTGAATAGGGCACATTGATTGAATTTCTGAAGAGTAGTGCATAATGTTTTCTCACTGATAGAGCCATTTAAGACCTAGGGCGTTGAGAAAACAGGACGTGTTGGAAGAGGTGCGGCTAATTCACTACAGATCTTGAGTATCGATAATCCAAAGGTGTCATGAAGCTCGGTCTTAAGAGACTAAGTCCATTTCAAAATGGAGGAATAGCGATACATCCAACAGTATTACCTGTTTTCGATTCTGTAGGAGTCATTAGCACTGTTCGAAAGAACGGGCGGTTGAAGCAAAAGCTTAGGTGGAACCCCATCACCTGATGGCTATAGATTAGAACTTTATCACACTTTCATGCAAGCGAATGTTTAGAGCGATTTCGACTATAAACAGAGTTCATTATATTTCGATAAGTATAAAAAAACGCCAATAACGGACTCTAATTAGAGGTGTCATTGACGTTTTCAACATAGATATCAGCTAGTTACGCTGCATCTTCTTCTGCGTCTTCAACAGCTTCAAGTTTCTTTTCTTTTTTCGGAGCTGGTTTGCGCTTAGCACCTAATGCATAAAGAACTTCTTCTTTATTCTTCGCTAGGTACATTGCAAGCTCTTCTTGCTTGCCTTCATCTTCAACTAAATCGCTTTTGCTTAATAGTTCAAAAAGCTCATCAGCCATATCCAGCATTTTGTCGTATGCGTCAGCTTCGGCTTTAGAGGTAAAAGTCATTTTCTCTTCTCCGTTGCGTTCGACCACGTACTTGACGATAACAGCCATGGTTAATCCTCTAAGTTTGATAAATTTCACTGGCTTTTTATACAGTTTCTGATGTTAAAAGTCCAGTTGGAGCCCTAACAATGCGGCCTCAATCTTGATGTGTAGCCCAGTCTTCACAATAACTCATGAAAGATTTCAGTAGCGGGCTTTGATATTTGTCTTTATGGACCAGCATCCAGAAACGTCGTTTCATGTCGAGTGGGACATCGAGTGCTTTCACTCGGCCTGAGTCAATTGCTCGTTGCGCAGCTAGCCGTGATAAACACGCGAATCCAAGATTGGCAGAAACAGAATTGATGATCGCCTCAGTCGTGTTGAGCTCAAAGGATTCATACCAATGTTCGATGCGTGGTGCGACGGCACGCAGGAAAAACTCGCGAGTTCCTGAACCAGACTCACGTAAAATCCAATGACTATCTTCTAAATCGCTTAAAATCACTTTTTCTTTTGAATTGAGAGGGTGTTGATTACTAACAATAATACACATTTCATCGCTACTGAACTGGCTTGAGATCAACTCCGGATGGAGTGTTTTTCCTTCAATTAACGCGATATCCAGTTCATAATCCACCAACTTTTGGCAGATCAGCGCACTGTTTGAAATGAATAAGCTCTGATCTTGATGCTGAGTTAGCTCGCGAAAGCCAGACAGAATAAACGGTGCGACCTGATTACCAATCGTGTCACTCGCGCCAACCTTTAAATTGCCACTTAATGGTTGGTCATCTCGGAATAAAACATCGATGCCTGCGGCTCTGTGAAGAATCTCGTCAGCCAAAGGAAGTAGCTTTTGTCCTTCTTGATTGAGAATTAATCTGTTGTTGACCCGGTCAAATAGAGAGTGACCTAACTGTTTCTCCATTTCGCCCAGCGCCATGCTGACAGCGGCTTTAGACAGAAATAGCGCTTCTGATGCGGCGGTAAGCGTCGAATGCTGGGTAATAGTGACAAACACTTTGAGTTGTTTGATTGAAATATTAGCCATCAGGTTCCTAGTTTTGCGCTGCTGGTGGAAAGATATCGTTCAGCATTAATGAACGCTTGTTATATATAATTGGATATTGTTTAACGAAGCGCAAGCGTATTATGGCTTCAACAAGCTGATGAGTTCACAAGTTTAGTGAATTAAGTTTAAGAGAGGCTGACATGATTCAACGTATTAAATATAGATTAACAGGAGCTCCAACACCCATGGCAGGGTTAGCACTCGCAATTGCAAGTTTAGGCTGGTGTTGGGATGGTGTTTTAGTCGCACAAGGTATTTTGCACACACCGGGTTTGGTGCAGTGGGTCAGTGCTGCTATTGCGGCTGTATTACTTCTTGTTTTAGCAGTGAAATTTTTGATTCACGGCCACTTATTACGTGAAGACCTTGCTCACCCTGTTGTCGGCAGTGTTGTACCCACATTCGCAATGGGGTGCATGGTGGTGTCAGCGTCGTTGGCTCCGATCTCTCAATTCTTACAAGAAGCTGTGTGGCTCGCTTCGGTAGCGTTACATGTCGTGTTCTTGGTGAGCTTCTTATACCACAGAGCTAAAAACTTTGAGATTCACCACATGGTACCAAGTTGGTTTGTGCCACCAATCGGTATTATCGTGGCTGACGTTTCTTTTTCAGGTAACCCGATCTTAGAACCTGTTGCTCACGCGACTTTAGTCTTTGGCTTATTGGTTTACGCCGTAATGCTACCGCTCATGATCTACCGTTTGATCTTCTCTCATGAAGTGCCTGACGCAGCAAAACCAACCATTGCGATTATGGCGGCACCAGCAAGTCTATCTTTAGCTGGCTACCTAACGGTGACGGCAAATCCTTCGCCAGTGATCATTGGTTTGCTATTTGGTATCGCGGTGTTGATGACGTTTATTATCTACATCGCGTTTTTCAAACTACTTCGTCTGCCATTCAGCCCTGGCTATGCGGCGTTCACTTTCCCAATCGTAATTGGTGCAACGGCGCTATTCAAATTGGCGGCTTGGATGCAAACTGTTGGTGTGGAAACTCACTATGTGGATCAAGTCTTCAACCTAGCGTATCTAGAATTGATTGTGGCAACGTTTGTAGTGGGTTATGTGGCGGTTCGTTATTACATGAATTACAAACCTCACCGTGTTCTAAGTGCGGTAGGCAGTCGATTGTAAGAAGCAATAGTTCAAAAGATAAACGGACCTTAAGTTTTCAGTATTTCATAAGCTTATATTCCTAATCCAAACTCGGCACTTATGCTAATCTGGCTTTATATTGTGGCAAGATTAGCGTGAGTGCACTTTGTTTACTGTTTACCATTCCAATAAAGTCGATACTTTAAAAATCCTTCTCGTTCACTTAATCAAAAGTGATCCTTTAGCCAATCCTTTCGAAAAAGAGCAGATCTTGGTTCAGAGCCCAGGTATGTCTCAATGGCTTAAGATGGAACTCGCCAAAGAGTTTGGTGTAGCAGCAAATATCGATTTCCCACTTCCAGCAACCTTCATTTGGGATATGTTTACCCAAGTGCTTCCTGATGTACCTAAACGCAGTGCTTTTAACAAAGAAGCGATGACGTGGAAGTTGATGAGTTTACTACCCGCTAAGCTTGACCACCCTGATTTCTTGCCTCTGCAACGTTATCTTGAAAATGATGAAGATGACTCTAAGTTGTATCAATTGGCAGA
Source organism: Vibrio sp. 10N.286.46.A8 (assembly GCF_041470165.1). Taxonomy (NCBI): domain Bacteria; kingdom Pseudomonadati; phylum Pseudomonadota; class Gammaproteobacteria; order Vibrionales; family Vibrionaceae; genus Vibrio; species Vibrio sp. 10N.286.46.A8. Next base: position 32,093 of record NZ_JBFRLX010000011.1, on the reverse strand, counting down.
GAAAATTGCCGATATCTTCGATGGTTACTTGGTGTATCGACCGGAGTGGATGGTGATGTGGGAAGCGGGAGAGCCCGTTGCTGAATTGGTCGATGATGAAGGGCAGCAAGAGCACCCTTGGCAACCGATTTTGTGGCAAGCACTCTATGAGCAAACCTTGTCTCAAGGCCAATCTAAATATCACCGTGGCAACTTGTATCACGACTTTATTGAAGCGCTAGCCAAGCAACAAGGTCAACTGCAACATCTGCCTAAACGCTTATTTGTGTTTGGTATTTCTTCGCTGCCTCCTCGTTACATGGATGCGTTGAAAGCACTTGGCGAGCAGATTGATGTGCACTTGATGTTTACCAACCCTTGCCAACATTACTGGGGCGATATTCGCGACCGTAAATATTTGGCAAGAGTTGAAGCCCAGCGTCGCAAGCAGTTTGCGTTGGTTGATGGTTTACCTCAACTAGAAGGCGAAGTATCACCATTGAAAGATGGCATTGAAGCCAACGTTGAAGACGAACTGCATACCAGCCAAGCCGTGGGTAATAGTTTACTTGCGTCTATGGGAAAGCTGGGCAGAGATAACCTGTTCTTGCTATCTCAATCAGACAGCGAAGAGCATGAGTTCTTTATTGATGTTGAGAGGGATAACCTGCTGCATCAATTGCAAGCTGATATTCTTCAGTTAGAAGATCATCAAGACGACCACATCTTAGATTCCAGCAACCATAAACAGGTGGTTGAGCTTGGCGATCGCTCTCTGACCGTACATGCGTGTCACAGCCCAATGCGTGAGGTTGAAGTCCTTCATGATCAGTTGTTGGCGATGTTTGATGCCAACCCGACTCTGAAACCACGCGATATCATCGTTATGGTGTCTGACATTAATGCTTATAGTCCAGCGATTCAGGCGGTATTTGGTAATGCTCCGGGTGAGCGTTATATCCCTTACTCGATCTCTGATAGAACCGCAGACCAAGAAAGCCCAATTCTGACCGCTTTCATGCAGTTGGTCGCGCTACCGAACACGCGCTGTTTAGCCTCTGAGTTGCTAGAGCTGTTAGAAATACCTGCGATGATGGCACGCTTTGGTATTGACGAGTTTCAATTCGAGCAAGCCAAGCAATGGGTTGAAGAAGCGGGGATCCGTTGGGGTGTCGATGCTTTAACGGCGACAGAATTTGATCTACCTGCGACCGAGCAAAACACTTGGCTATTCGGCATTCAGCGCATGTTATTAGGATATGCGATGTCGGATTCTGCAGGTTTGTTTGAAACTGAACACTCTCCGATTGCCGCTTATAACGAAGTTCAAGGCATTAACGCCGAACTTGCAGGTAAGTTAGCTCACTTTATCGATCGTATTGCCCATTACCGTCAACGCTTAACTGAAACACAATCTATCGACATGTGGCGTGAAACCTTGCTGCAAATGATTGATGATTTCTTTGCGGTTGAGCTGGAAGGCGAGGTGGTGCTCAAATCGATTCGTGATGCGCTTTCGCAACTGAATGAACAGCTTGATGATGCTTTATATGAACAAGAACTATCACCAAGCATCATCTATCAGTATTTGAATAATAAACTGTCGGGTGCGCGTATTAGTCAGCGATTCTTAGCTGGCCAAGTTAACTTTTGTACCTTGATGCCGATGCGTTCTATCCCGTTCAAAACCGTCTGTTTGTTAGGTATGAATGATGGTGTTTACCCTCGCTCAATGCCGCCAGAAGGTTTTGACTTGATGAGTGGCCAAACTCGCTCGCCGAATGGCGTAGGAAAAAAGAGTCTAGCACGTCCTGGCGATCGTTCTCGTCGTGATGATGACCGCTACCTATTCTTAGAGGCGATGCTGTCAGCGCAAGAATGCTTGTACATCAGCTATGTCGGCCGTTCGATTCAAGATAATACTGAGCGAGTGCCATCGGTGTTGGTTTCTGAATTGATAGAGTACTGCCAACAGAACTACTGCCTAAGTGAAGACCAAGCACTACCAAGTGATGATTCAGGCATCAAGTTGACTCAAGCGATCAGCTTTGAGCACACCATGACACCATTTAGCCCTGCAGCCTTTACTCAAGGTGATGCAAGCCATGTGCTGAGTTACGCCAAAGAATGGCTTCCTGCGGCTAACCGTTCTGGTGAACGCAGTGGTGAATTCAATCGTGCATTGGATGACTATTTGTTGGGGGCAACGTACCCGTTGGAATTGGACCTGGTTGAGTTACAGCGTTTTTGGCGTTTGCCAGTGCAGTACTTCTTTAATCGCCGTCTCAAAGTGGTGTTTGAGCCGCCGCTTCCGGTAATGGAAGACGATGAGCCATTTGTACTTAATGGTTTAGAGAGTTTCCAACTTAAGGATGCTTTGCTGCAAGTGCTGCTAGACCACCCTGAAGGCGCAGACGAAGCAGTGCGACTGTTTGTCTCTGAGCAAAAAGCACAGGGCCGATTACCGGTTGGCGCCTTTGGTGATATCGAGTTTGAAACCAACCGTGTTCAAGCGGAAGACTTAGCTAAAGAGATTCGATTTGTGAGCGGCTCGCCGCAACAAGATCTCGAAGTGAATATCGAATTTGATGTGTTAGGCGAAGGTAAACCTGTTCGCTTGATGGGTTGGTTAACTCAAAACTATCAATCGGGTCTAGTTCGTTTCCGTAGCGGAAAAATACGCTCTCAAGATTACTTGGCTGCGTGGATTGATCATCTATCCTGCGCTGTGATGGGACACGGAAAAACGACCCATATTATTGGCTACGACAGAAAAGAGGGCGTCGTTCACCAAACGCTACAACCTATCGGTGATGCGCAGCAGGCGAAGAGCTTGTTGGCTGAGTTAGTACGGCTGTTTTATCAAGGCATGACAGCACCGCTACCTTACTTCCCGAAAACCGCATTGGCTGGCGTTGAGGCTGGCTTTAGTCGTGGTAAATGGGTCGATGACGAAGAAAAGTCACTTAAGAAAATGGCCGATACTTTTAATGATAGCTTCGCTTTCACGGGCGAGGGCAGAGATACCTACATCTCACGTATTTGGTCTAAGTGGGATGATGAACTGGCTACTGAGTCGCGTATGTATTCAACGCTTGTGCTACAGGCGGCAAGGTTGGCTGCTGCCGATCTGGAAGAGCAGGAGTAAGTGGCTGTGATCGACAAGATCAATAGCGTGCGCGCTGAATTAATAGAAGACGAAAGAGAGTCGCTGGTCAGCATTTGGGGTGCTTGCTTTCAAGGTGAAGGGAATCGAAGTGAAGCAAGGTACAGGAAATAAAGTGGCCGCCAGTAAATCATTATTAGTGTAGGGCGTTCGCTGTACGGCCACAGGTCAGAGGGACCATTATTCTGTGGTTCAAAGTAGCGCCGGAAAGTACAAAACTCGTACGCGCTCCTGAACTCGTGGGCGCATAGTAGCGAGGCGATCTGAATTGATCCGTGAGAGAGATCGCACTAACTATTAACAAATTAGCGTAGGGCGTAAATTGAATGACGTTTTCCACGCTAGGTCACATTTATAGCAATAGTCACATTTTTAACAGACTCATCTATCAAAAGGCAGTAAGGCATGACGACCACAAGCAGTGTTCAGGTAATCACTCCACAGACACTCGATACCATGACGTTTCCACTTCATGGCGCGCGTTTAATTGAAGCATCAGCGGGTACGGGTAAAACATTTACCATCGCTGGCTTGTACTTGCGCCTACTGCTCGGGCACGGCACGGCTGCACCGCAAGGCGATCTGACTGAAGCCACTCGACACCATGAGCCGCTAACCGTAGACCAAATTCTGGTGGTGACCTTTACTGAAGCGGCAACGGCTGAGCTGCGAGACCGTATCCGTGCTCGAATCCACGATGCACGTATTGCGTTTGCACGTGGGCAAAGTGACGACCCAGTGATTGCTCCTTTGTTACAAGCCATCGATGATCATGCTGGCGCGGCTAAAACCCTGCTTAATGCTGAAAGACAAATGGATGAAGCCGCGGTCTACACCATTCACGGTTTCTGTCAGCGAATGTTGACCCAAAATGCTTTTGAATCAGGAAGCCGTTTTGATAATGAATTTGTGACCGATGAAAGCCACCTAAAAGCACAAGTGGTCGCCGACTATTGGCGTAAACAGTTCTACCCGCTGCCGATTCAATTAGCTGGCGAGGTTCGTAATATCTGGGGTTCTCCCGCTTCGCTATTGGCTGACGTAAACCGTTATCTGACAGGATCTCCGTTGAAGCTAACGGTAGATGCGATGTCTGGCGACCTGCAAACTCTGCACAGCCAGAACCTAGACAAAGTGAAGCAACTTAAAGCGCTATGGTGTGAATCCGAAGCGGACTTTTTGGCTTTGATCTCTGGCTCGGATGTGAACAAGCGCAGCTACACCAAGAAGTCTTTGCCGACTTGGTTAGAAGCGGTGACTGCATGGGCACAAAGTGATACTCATGATTATCAGTTCCCAGATAAATTAGAGAAGTTCTCACAAGCCACTCTAAGCGAAAAAACACCAAAAGGCACTGCACCTCAGCACGCCGTTTTCGAAGCGATTGAGGACTTCTTAAATTCTCCAGCAGATCTAAAAGCTCCATTGCTGGCGCATGCGATTATTCATTGTCGAACTATGCTAGCCAAGGCTAAGCAGCAGAAGCAGTGGTTATCATTTGATGATTTGCTGACCCAGTTATCCGCGTCCATTGATGTGGATGAGCAATCACTGCTTGTGGAGAGAATCCGCACCTTATACCCAGTGGCGATGATCGATGAATTCCAAGATACCGATCCGCTGCAATACAGTATTTTTAGCCGAATCTATCTCGATAATCCGCAATGCGGTCTGTTTATGATCGGCGACCCGAAGCAGGCTATCTATGGCTTCCGTGGTGCGGATATCTTTACCTACATTAAGGCAAGAAACCAAGTTAGTGCTCACTATACGTTAGGCACTAACTGGCGTTCGAGTGCTGATATGGTCAGCGCGGTAAACCAAGTGTTTATGAATTCGGATAGCCCGTTTATCTATGATCAAGATATTCCATTTTTGCCTGTTGCAGCCAGTCCATCAGCCGACAAACGCCAATGGGTGATGAACGGAGAAACTCAGCATGCTCTCACCTTTTGGCTGCAAGAGGCTGAAGACAAGCCCTTACCGAAAGGTGAATATCACAAGGCAATGGCTGAAGCGACGGCGAGTCAAATTCAAACCATTCTGACCGCTTCTCAAAACCAGCAAGCTTATTTTGATAACGGCAAAAAACAACATGCCGTGAATGCGGGTGATATTGCTGTCTTGGTTCGAACCGGTAGTGAAGGTCGTCTAATCAAGAACGCGTTGTCGGAACAAGGCATTGCGAGTGTGTATTTGTCTAACCGAGATAGCGTGTTCACCAGCTTGGTTGCACAAGATATTCAACGTTTGTTGCAGGCGGTGCTGACACCTGAAAATGACCGAGCATTACGTGCCAGTTTAGCGTCGGAATTGTTTGCTCTGGATGCCGCATCATTGGATGAACTCAACAACGATGAAGTGGTGTGGGAAAACGTCGTTAACGAGTTTAGAGAATATCGTAAGTTGTGGCTGCAACGTGGCGTATTACCAATGCTTCGCAGCGTGATCAGTAAACGACATCTCGCGGAACGCTTACTGGAAGAAGAAAATGGTGAGCGCTCACTCACTGATTTGATGCACATTGGCGAACTGTTGCAACAAGCTAGGCAGGAGCTCGACAGCGACTATGGTTTGTTACGTTGGCTAGCAGAAGCGATATCAGATGCGCAAAATGGTTTAGGTGGCAGTGAAGATGACATTCAACGCCTTGAATCAGAGAGAAACTTAGTTCAAATCGTCACTATTCATAAATCGAAAGGTTTGGAATATGACCTAGTATTCCTGCCGTTCGTGGCGAGTTATCGTGAAGCGAGTGAAGGTAAGTTCTACGACCATGAATCAGATACCACAGTGCTTGATATTACGGGTAGCGACAGTGCCTTAGCGCAAGCCGACAAAGAGCGATTGGCGGAAGACTTACGTTTGATTTACGTGGCGCTTACTCGTGCCGTTTACGGTTGTTTCATTGGTATGGCTCCTTTACGTAAAGGGCGTTCAACCAAAGAGCCGACCGGCGTTCACTTAAGTGCCATGGGCTACTTGGTTCAAAATGGACAAGAGCAAGGCATCGCTGAGTTACATCAAGCTCTGTCAGCGATTGAGGGTAAGAATTCAAGCGTATTGCTGTCTGAAACGCCTACCGCTCACGAACAAGTTTTTGTGCAAACAGAGCAAGTGAGTGACGACTTACAGGCTAGTGAACTTAAAGCTTCAATTGACCGAGCTTGGCGAATCACCAGTTACTCGGGGCTTGTAAAACAAGGCAGTCACGGCGCAAACCATGATGCGACGATTGAGGTGTCAGGTTTTGATATTGATTCGGCTGATGAACAAGACGAGTCGGAATTGATTGAACCTGAACGTTCTATATTCACGTTCCCTCGTGGCGCTCGCCCTGGTACTTTCTTGCACACCTTATTTGAGGATGTTGAATTTACTGAGCCAGCAACCAGCGAACATAACACGCAAGTAATTACTCACTTATTAGAGTCAGAGCAATACGAGTTAGAGTGGCTACCTGTGCTTCAACAACTGGTCGATACCGTTCTTAATACCGCATTGGATGGCAAAAATCTAAAGCTGAGTGAGAAAGACTCGACTCAACGATTAGTCGAAATGGAGTTCTTGTTGCCGATCGAAGTGTTGGCCGCATCTGAGCTGAATCAAACCATTCAATATCATGATCCGTTATCGGCTAAAGCGGGCGACTTAGGTTTCCAAACAGTACAAGGCATGCTGAAAGGCTTCATCGATTTAGTGTTCGAGCACCAAGGTAAATACTATGTGCTCGACTGGAAATCGAATCATTTAGGTGATGATGTTGCCGTCTACCATGGTGAGGCATTGAAATCGGCGATGGCCGACCACCGTTATGATCTGCAATATCAAATCTATGCGTTGGCATTGCACCGCTTCTTACGCAGCCGCGTTGCGGATTACAGCTATGATCAGCACTTTGGTGGGGTCTATTACTTGTTTTTAAGAGGAATGGACGGCCAATCTCAACAAGGTATTTTCTCTGCTAAACCTACATTGGCTTTGCTCGATGAAATGGATCAATTGATTGACGGTAAAGTGATAGACAGACGTTCAGCACAATTGAATGACAATGAAACTGGACAGATGGGGCTTCTATAATGACAACGACCACTAATACCACCATAGAAACAGCGAATTCTGTTAAGCCAGTTTCACTTATCCCTGAGCAACTCATGGATGTATTAAAGTTCCTCGCTGATAAGGGCTCAATTCGTCAGCTGGATTATCAGTTTGCCCGTTTTATTTCTCAGCAAGCGACAAGTCATTCTCAAGAAATAGGGTTTCTAGCTGGCGTTGTAAGCCATGAATTAGGCAAGGGGCATATTTGTACTCAGCTTATACAAGCTCAAACGGCTGGCCCTGAACTAACGACAGATCTTGGCCAGTTGCTTGGTTTGTACGGTGAAACGGCACTGCAATTGAACCAAAAACTGTTGGGTATTGATTGGGTGACTGTTCTGCAATCATCTAACCTAGTTGGAACAACCAATGACTGCGTTAAGCCGCTGATGTTTGATGGGCAGCGTGTCTACTTACAGCGTTATTGGAACTACGAAGTTGTGTTGGCTGAAACTCTAAACCGTTTAAGTAAGCCAGTAGAGTTCAATATTGAGCAGAAAAAAGCACTGACTGAGACGCTCAATCAGCTTTTTGCACGCAGTTATCACTTCCTGTTTAATGCCTTAACCAAGGCTGAAGCAAACCAACAAACCTCTCAGGTATTACGTCAGCAGTTAGTGTGTGACCATCTAGATATCGTCGATGAACAGGCTTTGGATTGGGGTTCTATCGATCAAGCGATTGTTCAAGCCAAACAAGTGACCGATTTAGATGTGCTGGATAGTCTAGTGCCGTTATCTGTCTGTTTGAACTGGCAAAAATTAGCGGCAGCGGTGGCGTTAAGTCGTCGCTTCGCGGTGATTTCTGGTGGGCCGGGTACCGGTAAAACGACCACGGTAACTAAGTTGCTGTCGGCGATGGTCGAGCAATCACTCAGCCAAGGTAAAATACCGACGATCAAGCTGGTGGCTCCGACAGGTAAAGCGGCGGCGCGTTTAACTGAGTCGATTGGTAAAGCGATTGAACAATTGCCTCTAGCACCTGAAGTAAAGGCCAACATACCGACGGAATCGAGCACTTTGCACCGATTACTTGGTGCGATCCCCAATCGAGCGGAGTTTAGACACAACCGACGTAATCCACTTCACCTTGATATCTTGGTGGTGGATGAAGCATCGATGGTCGACTTATCCATGATGTATAAGCTGGTGGATGCACTCCCTGAACACGCAAGGTTGATTCTGCTTGGTGATAAAGACCAGCTCGCTTCAGTAGAAGCTGGTGCCGTGTTGGGTGATATCTGCTCGTTTAATTCAACAGGTTACAGCACAGCGCAAGGTAACTTGATTGCGGAAATGACAGGCTTTGATGCGATAGTTAAACCCAGACAGGTCAAAACAGGATCGGCTAACCCTCCTGCGATTGCCGATAGTTTGTGTATGCTGCAGAAGAGTTACCGTTTTGATGCACGTTCAGGTATCGGACAGTTGGCAAAGGCGATCAATAACGGCTCTGCTAATCAGGTCGATCAAGTGTTTGCGAAAGGGTTTGCGGATATTGAGAATCATCCCTTGTCGAGTGACAGCTATAACTTGATGCTACGTACTTTAGTTAATGAATATGGTGCGTATCTGAACCGAATGAATGTGCCATTGGAAGAGCTAGAAACTCAAGAAGCGAGAGCGAAATCGGTTCTCGATTTGTTCAGCCAGTGTCGGTTGCTGTGTTCCATTCGCGAAGGTGACTTTGGTGTTAAAGGCCTCAACCACAGAATCGAAAGGGCACTTGCCGCAAGACGCTTGGTGAATCCGCACAACGATGAATTGTGGTATCACGGGCGACCAGTAATGGTAACGCGCAATGATCATGGCTTAGGTTTATACAATGGTGATATTGGTATCTGTATGCTTGAGGCTGATGTAAGTAGCTCTTCTTCAATTGATGATAACTCAGCCCCTCGATTAAAGGTGTACTTTGAATTGCCCGATGGCAGTGTAAAAGCTGTACTACCAAGTCGAGTGCCTGATCATGAAACCGCGTATGCAATGACGATACACAAATCTCAAGGCAGTGAATTTGATCTGACCTTAATGATCTTACCGCCAGACTTCAGCCCTATTTTAACGCGAGAACTTATCTATACGGGTATTACACGTGCTAAGAAACGACTGATGATGTTCAGTGATACCAATGTATTGAAGCGTGGTATTAAGGTAAAAACAGAGCGAGTGAGTGGTTTAGGAAGTCGATTAACTAACTGACGGTCATTGGTTTTAGTGGAGGTGTTGCTGGAAGTAAAACAACGAAATAGCAGGGTAAATCGTATACACAAAGCAACCATCCGTGGTTGCTCTGAACGCTATCAGGAATCAGTACCCAAAAACGCTCGAGTAAACGATATATGGTTTATCTTGTATTTTGGTTGGCAATTCAAAATAAACTCTTTTAGATTTTCGCTCACAGGGAACACGCAGTGTACGTCTAACCCTTCTAAGAATTGGTTATCAGCCATATCCCAAAAACTTTGCAGCGAGTTACAAACAATGGTTCTCATATCAATGTTGCTCTTTTGCTGTTTATATTAACGAGCAGACTGACTACTAGCATGCTGATCGTTAACGGGTATAGCAATCCGTGCAGTGACCACCTAAATGTCATAGGTTAAACATTCGGCGGCATTCCAATAAAAACGCTTGTCGATATTCATAAAGCGTGCAAATTCTATACAATTATAGCTGTGAATGAAAGTGCATATTTGATAAATATCACATGAGAAACGATTACATTTGCAATAGATTCCTTATTAAAGTGAGATTTTAATCTAAATTTAATTTACACATTTAACGCTAAGATCTTGGAATTCCTTTGATAGTTGTACAGACCTTGTTTTTCCATTGGTAATTCATCAACAGTAATCTCGTAAAAACCCTGTTCACGGAACCAATGAAGGCTGTGTGTGGTAAGAACAAAGATTTGGTCGATATCACGAGATTTGGACTGATGACGCATGTAATCAAGCAGTAACTGCCCACGGTTTCCATCTCGGTAGTCAGGGTGAATTGCCACGCAGGCCATCTCTGCCATGTGATCTTCTGGATAAGCGTACAGCGCAGCGCAACCAATGATCAGACCGTCTTTTTCGATGATAGTAAAACGATGGACTTCTTGTTCTAACTGCTCTCTTGAGCGACGAACAAGAATGCCTTGTTCTTCAAGAGGGCGAATGAGGTCAAAGATACCACCGATGTCATCAATCTGAGCTTGTCTGACTTGTTCGGCACTCGCCATGACCACTTGGGTTCCAATACCATCAAAAGAGAATAGCTCTTGGATCAATGCGCCATCGGCTTTGTAGCTGATCAAGTGACAACGAGGCACGCCTGCTCGGCAAGCGGAGATCGCTCCTTTCAAGAAGCGCAGTGTTCCGGTGCTCATGTCTTCGACGGGGTTCTGGGATTCCGTTAAGCGTTCAAGAATTTGCTTGGCGTCTTTAGGGAAGAGTTCGGCGAGTACATTACCGCTTTCGTCAGTCACCCCTTGCTCAGAACAAAAGCCAATCAGTTTGTCGGCTTTCAAACGGATAGCAACTTGTGTCGCGACCTCTTCCGAAAGCAGGTTAAAGCTTTCGCCAGTGACTGAACTGGCAATAGGCCCAAGAAGGACGATGGAACCTTGGTCAAGGGTGCGATTGATCCCTTCGATGTCTATTCGACGAATGCGTCCGCTGTGGCAGTAATCTGTACCATCATCGACGCCTAAGGGTTGAGCGGTAATGAAGTTACCACTCATAACATTGAGTTGAGTTCCTGCCATTGGGGTGTTGTTCAAACTCATTGAAAGGCGAGCGGTGATCGCAAGTTGCAGTTGTCCAGCCGCCTGCATTGCAACACCTAAAGAATATTCATCTGTGACTCTAATATTTTTATGGTAAGGCGTATGGCAGTCTTGTTTCTCTAACAGTTGGTTGATCTGTGGTCTTGCCCCATGAACGAGAACAATCTTAACCCCAAGGCTATGAAGTAGAGCTATATCACTGATAATGTTGCCAAAGTTTCTATCGGCAACTGCTTCACCTCCCAACATAATCACCATGGTTTTACCACGGTGAGCATTTACATAAGGGGTCGATTGCCTAAAGCCTTTGACTAGCGCCGTACTTCTTAATTTCACAGAATAAGTCTTCCTTGTTTATTTATTCGATAATTTAGCATTTAAATTCAAATCTGAACAACAACTTTTTGGAATGAAGCGCAAACTATTCTCATCTAGGCTTCGTTTTATAAACTGTCTCAGTGTACAATGCGTACAGCATCCTTATGAGTCGTAAACGAATGCAAAAAAATCCAGTAAGAAAGAGTAAGATTGATGAGATCGCAAAAGGTCTCTACAGTGGAGCAGAGCAGCGCAACAAACCTAAATTGAGACGTAAGCTCATTGAACGCAGTTTAATGGTTTTAGCTTTGGTGGGTTCGTTTGCCGTCGCTTCCTTGTTCGCCGATGTGTTTTATAGAGTGCAAGATGCGATAACACCTAATAGTCAAATATATGGAACTTGGGTCGAGCAAGATGTCGCTCGTTATGCTGCGGACGAGTTTGTGCTGAGTGAAAATGGTGTGTCAGTGCGAGGCTCTGTTGTGTCGACTCATTTTGATTTTGATGGCAAGTACTTCGAATATAAGGCAGGTAATAAAACGTATCACTTTCGCCTAACGAATTCTGATAAAACAGAAATGATGCTTGTATCGGATAATCACTATAATCCAGTCTTTCGCCTTAAAGGTTATATCGATAACTCAGTTCGATAGGTTATCTTACTGTAAACATTTACAATCTAAGATTGTGTTATCTGATCGTTTTTGTCATCCTCGATGCATAGAATATTTAGGATGACTCTTGTGATTAAAAAATGGCTTCCCCTTGTTGCTGCCTCTTTCTTATTTGGCTGTGCTCAACCCACTGATCTTGCCCAACAACACCTTGATGGTGAATTTCCCCGAACCTTAAATAAGGTCGATTTGGTTGAATCTAATAAACCAAGAGACTTCACCGCATTTGCAGAGCAAGCTGAGATGGTGGTTTCTAAATCCCCTTCGATGGCTAAAATCTATGAGCCGCTTTATCAGCAACTCAATGAATGGGCGGTGCTGAGTGGAGAGCCAAGCGAGCTAGCGAATTTTGGTGTTCAAACTGCTCAATTAGGTGGCGGCGATAAGCAAGGCAATGTTTTGTTCACGGGCTATTTTTCTCCTGTAATGGAGTTGCGACATGAAGCAAACGAAGAATACCGATTCCCTGTTTATGGGCTTCCAGAGTGTGATAAAGAGTGCCCAACACGCGAAGAGATCTACAACGGTGCATTAGAAGGTCAAGGTCTTGAGTTAGGTTATTCAGCAAACCGTATCGACCCATTTATGATGGAAGTACAGGGCAGCGGCTTTGTGCATTTCGGAGATGATGACACGCTGCAGTATTTTGCATACGCGGGTAAGAACAATAAAGCTTACGTGAGTATTGGTCGTGTTTTGATCGAAAGAGGTTTAGTGCCACGCGAAAAAATGTCACTGAAAGCAATCAAAGAGTGGGTATTGGCGAACGATCCTGAAGTGGTAAAAGAGCTGCTTGAGCAAAACCCATCTTTCGTCTTCTTTAGCGCGAGAGATGATCTATCCGTAATGGGAAGTGCTGGCATTCCTCTATTACCGATGGCGGCAGTAGCGGGCGATCGCTCTATCTTACCAATGGGAACACCTATCCTAGCTGAGGTTCCGTTACTGAATGCTGATGGTACTTGGAGCGGCGCGCACCAACTAAGACTACTATTGGTTTTAGATACCGGTGGTGCGGTTAAGCAAAACCATTTGGACCTCTACCATGGTATGGGCCCACGAGCAGGAACTGAAGCGGGTCATTACAAGCATTTTGGTCGGGTGTGGAAGCTGGGTCTAGATGGCAGCGCAACCGAAGCGCCTTGGGCTTTGCCTCCTGAAAAGGTCGAGTAAACAACAATAAAATGGGGCATTGAAAGCGAATCGCTAATCCCCTAGACTTTTAATTCAAGAGTGCGTATAAAACGCACTCTTTTCTTTTTCTCAGAAATAAATTGGCGGCAACAATGCGTGAATTGACCACTCCAGCTTCAGAAAACTATGACCAACGATTTGGTGGCACTCGTCGCCTGTATGGCAATAGTGAAGTAGATATACTTAGAGCAGCACACGTGTGTGTGATCGGTATTGGCGGTGTCGGTTCATGGGCGGTTGAAGCGCTTGCTCGTACTGGTTTAGGTGAGCTGACATTGATCGATATGGATGATGTGTGCGTGACGAACATTAACCGTCAAATCCACGCAATGTCGGGCACGGTTGGTAAGAGTAAAATCGAAGTGATGGCAGAGCGTGTTAAGCTGATTAATCCTGAGTGTAAAGTGAACCTGATCGACGACTTTATTGGTCCTGATAATCAGGCTGAATACCTATCGAAAGAGTTCGACTTTGTGCTCGATGCGATTGATAGCATGAAAGCTAAGGCTTCGCTGTTGGCGTATTGCCGTAGCAACAAAATCAAAGTGATCACTACGGGTGGCGCGGGTGGGCAAGTTGACCCGACTCAAATTAAAGTGGCTGATCTGACTAAAACGATTCAAGATCCGTTAGCGAAGAAATTGAAAGACACATTGCGTCGTCATCATAATTTCCCTAAGAACCCTGCGCGTAAGTTTGGTATCGATTGTGTGTTCTCGACTGAGCAACTTAAATACCCTCAAGCCGACGGCAGTGTATGTGCTGCGAAAGCGACCGCAGAAGGTCCAAAACGTATGGATTGCGCGACGGGTTTTGGTGCCGCGACAGTGGTAACCGCGACTTTTGGTTTTGTGGCTGTTTCGCGTATCGTAGAAAAGATCATTCAAAAGCATACTAAGTAACTCGTTACTCTACGCTTACTAAGAATTTACTGGATATAAAAATGACGTCATTTCCAAGTTCTCCATTCGGCCAAGAAATTACCAGTGATGATATTGTCGCAAAAATGCAGACTTTCAGCGGCTGGGAAGACCGTTATCGTCAAGTGATTCAATGGGGTAAGAAACTGCCAACTATGCCTGATGAACTGAAAAATGATCAGGTTGTCGTATCTGATTGTGAAAGCCAAGTGTGGTTGGTTTCTCAGAACATCGATGGTGTTTGGTATTTTTGCGCTGATTCTGATGCTCGTATCGTTCGCGGTCTAATCGCTTTAGTGATGGCTGCGTATGATGGAAAAACATCAGAGCAGGTTCAAGCATTTGATATCGATGGATACTTTGAAAAAATCGGGTTAATTACCCATCTAAGCCCATCTCGCGGTAACGGTTTAAAGGCGATTGTTGCTCAAATCCAAGAGCTAAGTGCTTAACCTTTCTTAGATACACAGAAACAAAAAGGGTTGACGCTAAACGGCAACCCTACATAATTTCGCTACTCGCTACTCGCTACTCGCTACTCGCTACTCGCTAAAGCATATCAACGGCTTTTTCTATCGCCGCTACGAGCTTTTCAACATCATCTAGATTGTTATAAATACCAAATGAAATACGAACCGTTCCTTTCACATTAAGTGCATCCATTAATGGGTGAGCACAGTGGTGTCCAGCACGTACTGCGATACCTTGCTGATCCAGCAGAGTAGCAATATCTTGATGGTGAACACCGTCCATCACAAAAGTAATCACACTCGCGTTGGGTTGATAACCCAATACCTGAATATCATCCAGTTTACTGAGTGCAAGATAAGTCTCGTGCTGTAGCTGGTGGATATGATTTTCGACATCTCGCTGAGCAAAACCACTTAACCATTCTATTGCGGTACTTAATGCTATCGCTCCCGCCACATTTGGCGTGCCTGCTTCAAACTTCCCCGGCAGTTCAGAAAAAGTAGTACCAGAGAAAGAGACGCGCTCGACCATTTTGCCACCACCATGCCAAGGAGGCATCGCTTGGAGCAATTCTAGCTTGCCGTAAAGTACACCGATGCCTGCAGGGGCGTAGAGCTTGTGTCCTGAGAAAACGTAGAAATCCGCACCTAAAGCCGCAACATCAACGGGTTCATGAACAATACCTTGCGCTCCATCGACCACAACAATCGCATTCATCTTGTGTGCATTCTCGATCACTTCTTCAATGGGCTGACGAGAACCAGTCACATTAGTTATCTGAGCCAGAGCAACAATCTTAGTTCGTTCATTCAAAAGGGCGTCAAACGCAACAACGTCAAAGTCACAATCTGATGTCATTGGTACTTTTACGACTTTAGCACCCGTTTGTTCAGCCACAATTTGCCAAGGCACGATGTTGGCGTGATGTTCCATTTCGCTGACTAAGATCTCATCGCCAGGTTGAAGCGTGCTTCTCGCGTAAGTTTGTGCGATCAGGTTAAGTGCTTCGGTTGCACCGCGAGTCCAAATAATCTCTTTTGACGATGTCGCGCCAATAAACTGAGCGACCTTGTTTCTGGCTGCTTCAAATTGACTGGTCGCGTTCGCTGTTAAGCTATGACTACCACGGTGAACATTGGCATTTTGCTTGGAGTAATATCGGCTAATGGCATCAATAACTATCTGAGGTTTTTGTGTCGTCGCCGCGCTGTCTAAGTAAATCAACGGTTGTTGGTTAATGGTTTGTGATAGCGCAGGAAACTGCTCTCGGATGTGATTAATATCAAGCATCTATTCTTACCTAAATCTTGGAAATTGGTGCTAGCGTTATGCTGAGCGGTATCGTTATTTTATCGCGACTTTTTAACCGTTGCTGACTAATCTTGATGATTCCAGCTATTTTCTCGTTCTTTAACCTGATCGAAGAGCTTTTGGTTAACCGGAACTTCTATCTGATGCTTACGCGCGGTTTTTATTAGGTGTCCGGTAATGAAGTCGATCTCTGTCTTTCGTTGGTAAAACACATCTTGCTTCATTGAGGAATTGTTCTTTGCTGTCGCTTGAATAACCTTGTTGACGCTTGTCTCTAATTCGTCAAATGAACAAGTAATGCCTTCCGCCTGCATCACTTGCGTGAGTTCTTTAATTATAGAACTCAGAGCTTCGCTAAATCTTTTGTCAGCAAGCTCTCCGTTTTTGATTTGTTCCAACCCAGTCAGTGGGTTGATGGCACAATTCATGGCGAGCTTAGTCCAGAGTGCGGTTTTTATTTCTGGATTCCAACTCACAGCAGGTAAGGCATGCTCCAACACATCAACTAAAAAAGTGCACTGTTGACCCTTGAGGTTAAAAGCACCCAATTGAGTTTGGCCGATTCCTGTGTGGGATACATTGTTGCGATTGGGTTTGAATGCCGCTTGGGTGGTGGTCGCCAATATTACCGGGTGAGCGTCAATTTGATTAGCAATGTTATCGACCGCTCCCATACCGTTGTGCATGAACATGAGAATGGTGTCAGAGTCTAGATATTGAAGTAACGGAGTGGTGGCTTCTTCTACTTGCCAAGCTTTGACCGTGAAAATAATCAAATCACTCGCTGATAGCTTTTCGATATTGTTGTTACTGAAGGAAAGGGGAGCTTGTCGATCAAGCGATAAATCAATTGAGTTATCAGTGGAACGACTCCACAAAGCCACATTATGACCAGCTTGAAGTAGTTTTATCGCCCATAAAGAGCCGATGGACCCAGGGCCAACAATAGTGATGTTCACAGCAATACCGAGATAAGAAAGTGGTGTTGCAAGGATAGCGAGGCATTAAATGAAAGCAATAAAAAATGGCACCCGAGGGTGCCATTTTGGAAACTTTCTTAGACGTTCGATTAGAACTTGTAAGTTACTGCAACGTAGTGACCAAAGCCTGTTGATTTGAATCCATCAGTATCTTTAATGCCGTAGATGTCTTTGTAACCTTTTAGGCCGTAACCAACAGCGAAACGATCTGAGTGCCAGTAGATACCATTGTACATTGCACCACCGTTACTTGCAGAAGAGTACTTGTCTTCCAGACCAAATTGGTAATCGATGTAACCTTGGTAAGAGATGAATGAACCGTTCTCGAAGAAGTAGAAAGGTTTAAACCAGTTTGCAGAAACTTGGTAACCGTTCCAATCTTTCTTGTTTGAATCGTATGTACCGTAAAGGTTTAGGCCAATTTTGCCTAACCACGGAACCATTACGTCAGAACCTAAACCAACTTTTTGAGTGTTAACGCCAGAGTTACCACCCCATTCCATAAGTGTAGATACGTAAAGCTCTTGAACTGGACCGAAAGAAAGATCTTTACCTGTAAGTCCATCTAGAGACATACGAGGCGCAAATTTCATGAACATCTTTTCAGATTTTGCTTTATCGCTGCTTGAGTCTGACGTTAGGTTGAATACGTCAACGTAACCGTAAAGATCGAAGATTCCAGAGCGACCGCCAAATTCCATCTCCAGGTAATCATGAGTTGATTCGCCCGGAAGTTCGTCAATAGCACCCATAAGGTTGAACTGCATCCATTTGTAATCGTTCTTATGGATGTCGCCGTCAGAATAATCAGCTGCCATTACAGGAGCAGATACTGCTGCAAGTAAGCCAAGAGTTAAAAGTGATTTACGCATAATGGAACTCTCTATGTTTGAAATAAGTAACCCGCTAATCCGTGCGTGTTTATATGTCCGAATGCCGAGCATAATAGCGATTTTGTTCTCAAATAAAAGTGAGACGGAGTGAAAACTATGATTATTATGGTGAGAGCGATCACACTAATGATCGAAATGATGGAACTTTAATGTTGCTATGCATCTTGATGAGTCCCTACTTCTATTGATTTTGTGAAATTCGATTATTTCGTGTATAAATTGGTGAAATACCGCTCTAAGCAAACGATTCCACCAAAAAGCGTGACATGCATATCAAAATCAACAGTATTTCTTTCTAAGCGTTTTCTCGTAAAAAACACCTCACTCAGCGAACGTTTCGATCCTGCCTTTGATCCATTTCCAAGCAACTCCGTACTGAAGTTTGAATCAATTGATGAACAATTCATGTGATGACTAACCTGACTTTTAACTCTGGTTGTTTTTTCATCGCTGACAATATTGAGACCGTTCATTGCACCAATTTTGAGGCAACATTTAGGGATCTGCTCCTGAGCTGATCTTCTGTGTGACGAACTGGTCGAACTTTTTGGAGAGAAGACCAATGAAATATTCACCTATACTCGCTGTAGCGATGTCAGCCCTATTCATTGTAGGGTGTAATGATGACGATCAACCTACAACCCAGCTGCAAGCTGTTCACGCATCGCCAGATGCTCCACTAGCTAATGTGTTAGTTAATAGCCAGGCTCGTTGGACAGGGGTTGATTATGCTCAGGCATCTGGTTATGCCTCGGTCAATCAAGGCCAGACAACTCTTCAGGTCGATGTTCAACTCCCTGGAGATGGTGTGGCGACGGTGATTCCACCAAGCCAGTTCAATTTAAGCGGTGATTTAGATTACACGGTGATGGTGGTCGGTGACGCTGACGGTTCCAACAACCCAGTTGAGGCTCTCGTTGTGACACGACCTGCAGCAGGCACGGCGACGAGTTCGAGTTTGGATGTGCAAGTTGTTCACGCGGCAACTGGAGTTGGTGATGTGAATCTATACGTTACAGCACCGAATGATCCTCTAGGCGCACCGATTGGAACTTTGGGATACAAAGGATTTACCGATGTGCTCAATATTCCTGCTGGTCAATATCGTGTGAGATTAGAAACCGTGAGTGGAAGTGCTATCGCGTTTGATTCAGGAGAGATCACTCTCCCTGCTGGTAGCGAGCTGACCATTGCAGCCGTGCCAAGAGCGGATTCAACCAGTACGTCTCCGGTGAAGCTGATGGTAATGGATGGCAAAAGTTCATCTATAATTTACGACATGGCAGAATCTGCAGAAGTGAGAGTAGGGCATTTAGTTGATGGTGCACCCTCTGTGGATGTGTTTGTAAACTCGGCTAAGTTTGCTCCTCTTGATGCTCTAATGTTTAAAGAAGTTCGTGGCTTCTTAGATTTGGCAGCAGGCAGTTACGATATCGATATTTATGAAACAGCAACCACCTCTCCAACATTCATTGATGTTGACGGTTTAGCGGTGTTTGCCGGAATGGATTACAGTATCTATGCCGTGGGGACGGTAAGTCCTTTCAATTTGGAAGCGCTAGTTGTTCCAGAAAATCGACGCTCTGTTGCAACCAGTGCAGTATTGAACATTACTCATGCTGCAGCTAATCCAATTGCAGCTTCGGTTGATATTTATTTAACCGAGAACGTGGGAATTTCTGGAAGTACGCCTGCGTTGAGTAATGTGAAATTCAAAGACTTCGCGAATGGTATTTATGTAGCTGCGGGAACTTACTATGTGACGATTACGGTGGCTGGCGATCCATCTACTGTTGCTATTGACTCCGCGCCTGCGACCTTAGTTAACGGTGTTGTGTATCAAGTAGTGGCGATTGATGATTCGATGGGAACGGGATTTAACTTAATAGTAAGTGAAACCACAGATTAATCCGTTAAGCTTCTGCAAATAGAAAATAGAAAATAGAAAATAGAAAAGAGAAGAGGGTAGCTCAATGCTCCCCTCTTCTCTTTTGCTTTCTTTTTCTTTTATTCGTGGTTGTTTTTCGCTTTTTCTAATAAATCAGTGAAAAAGTGGCGTAGCGAATAGAGCATGATCAAACTCGGAATCACCATTAATGACGTCAGTATAAAGAAGGTTGACCAATCATTGAGGTAATCGACGAGCTCGCCACTGAATGAAGCCAGTGTTGTTCTACCGAAATTGCCTAAGGATGCTAATAAGGCATATTGCGTCGCTGAGAAAGCTTGACCAGTCAGTAAGGTTAAGAAAGATACAAATGCTACCGTCGAAAAGGCGGTTGTGAAGTTGTCGACAATGATAGTTGCCAAGAACAGAGTTTCACTAGGGCCTGCCTGAGCGATCCACGCAAACATTAGGTTGCTGGCTGCCATTGCGATGCCACCAATCATTAGTCCGCGTACAATACCGAATTTCACATTGAAGATACTGCCTAGCAAGGTGAAGAATATCGTCGCGCCCCAACCGATTAACTTAGAGTAGTGGCCAATCTGTTCATTGCTAAAGCCTATCTCTTTATAGAAGGTGATAGACATTCTACCTAAGAAGGCTTCACCTATCTTAAATAGGAACACAAACAGTAGAAGGGTGATGGCAACTTGAACTCCGTTTCGTTTGAAGAAATCATAAAACGGTTCTAGCACTGTAACGCTGAACCAAGCGACGACTTTTGAACCCACAACTCTGTTGTGACGTTGCTGTGCTTGCTCTTGTAATGCTTCACGTTGTGTATTGGGTTCTCCGACAAAAAGAGTAAACAGCATTAACACGACAACCACACCAGCCATGCCGTAATACACACCATTCCAACCGATTGAGTCAGCATTGATAAAAGCAAGATAACCTGGAAGAGAATAGCCAGTCCACCATCCCATCACGGCCATTGCGGATGCTTGTGGCAACTTTGATGCTTCCGATTTTGGAAATGAATCAATACGGAAGGCATCTATTGCGACATCTTGAGTTGCTGAGGCGATAGCTATTCCGAGAGCAAGCATAGAGGTGAACATCAAGTCATTGGCTGGGTTTACTCCAGCAATGAACAGGGTACAGATCAATACCAAGCTTTGGCACAAGAATATCCAACTGCGTCGTTGGCCTAATATCGCGTGTAAAACTGGCAGTTTGACTCGGTCTACCAACGGTGCCCATAAAAAGTTAATAGCATAGACAGCAAACACACTGCCGAAATAACCGATCGCAGCACGAGTTAAACCGGCATCTTTTAGCCAACCAGACATGTTGGATCCAATCAGAACCCATGGGAAGCCACTCGAACAACCGAGCATAAACACCCAAAGTAGACGTTTGTCTAAGTAGCTGCGGAAAGTTTGCATCCAAGAAAGAGAGGGGGTGCCTGATGACATGGGGCGTCCTTGTATAGAAAACGCCCTTAAGAATAAGGGCGTTACATTGGATTACTTAAGAAGGGTCACTTTAGTGATGACGATTGGGTCGACAGGAATGTCTGACATGCGGCCCATTCGCTTGGTTGGAATTGTTGCCATCTTCTGAACAACGTCAAAACCATCGGTTACTTTACCAAACACAGCGTAACCAGGATTACCGCCTTTCGCGTTTAAGAAATCGTTGTCTGCAAAGTTAATGAAGAACTGGCGAGTTGCAGAATCTGGTGCATTGGTGCGAGCCATTGCGATCGTTGCAGTATCATTCTTCAGGCCATTGCTGCCTTCATTTTTGATAGGCGCATAAGTTGCTAATTGCTTCATATCTTGATCGAAGCCACCACCCTGAGCCATAAAGCCCGGGATCACACGGTGAAACTGAGTGCCTTCGTAGCTACCGTCAGCAACATATTTCAGAAAGTTATCAACACTAACCGGTGCTTGCTCTTGGTTTAGCTCGATAGTGAAGCCGCCTAATGTTGTTTCTACGTTCACTTTAGGACCAGCCCAAACGCTCACGCTCACCAGCATCAATGCGATAGAAGATAGAATGCGCCCCATTAGAAACGTTCCTTCATGTAAGTTTGCAGCTCTTGGTCATTGGCAATCTCTTTAAGAACTAAGTCGATAACATCGTTTAGTACCATTGCGATATCGTCATTTGATGCACTTAATGCACCTGTGCGAGTTGCTGTACCATTGAATGTCTTAACTAGCTTGCCTTCAGGCGTTTCAGCGGTTACTTCAAGTGTTACTTTACCATCCATTTGGTTTTCCATGATGGTGTGCTTGACGGTAACGAGCGCTTCTTGAATCTCTAAAACAATTGAGTTTTCACTGTTTACGCTTGCACGAAAGCCTTGAGACTCTAATTGTTGAGCAATAGCGTTTTCTAGAGAAATACGCATGTTTTGCTTAGCGTGAATTGGCTGAATGTTTGAACGGCCACTATCAACCAATGCAACATATTGAGCGGCACGAACATCTTTACTGGTTAGTGTGTATGTTTTGCCTTGTACAAGGTTGCTTGAGCTTAGTGAAGCTTCTGGCATTACGTTGATCTGTTCTTGCTGAGGGGCTGAACATGCTGTCAAAGCCAAAATAGAAGCAGCCAAAATCAGTTTTTTCATTCCTTTATCCTTTCTAAATTCACACCAGGAGCTCGGTATCTTAAATTCTTGTGACGTCGTTTCTGCTTATTTATTAAAATTCGCAGGTTCTCTTGTTGCTTGTAATATCTCAAATTTCTGGTTCAGTTCAAGCGTTTCAACGTTTGCTTCACCAAATAGTCTTGCTAGTTTGACATCGTATCCGAGGTGTCGGTTACCAATAACAATTAATTTGCCTCCGTTGCTAAGAACATGCTTTGCATCACAGAACATTTGCCATGCAATGTGATCTGTAATCGCTTGTTGTTGGTGGAACGGAGGGTTACACATAACTAAGTAAGTGCTGTTTTTCTTAAAACCATCTAAACAGTTATTGGCGATGAACTGGAAATTACCTTCTTCGCCAAGGTTATCCTTAATATTTTGGCGCGCTGATTCCACTGCCATAAAGCTTTCATCAACACAGGTGATACGCGCTTGTGGGTTTAATTGCCCAGCTTTTACACTCAATACACCGTTGCCACAACCTAGATCGATAATATGACGCAGTTCAGGATCTTGAGGGATGTGCTCTAGCATATAGCGAGCACCTTGATCGAGTGCCTCGCCTGAGTAAACGTTCGGTAAATTTTTCAGGCGAATATCTTCACCGTCTACATCCCATTCAACAAAAGGTTCGACCGTTTGAATCGGCTGACAATTTGGTGAAGAGAAAACCAAGCGATGTTTCTTCTTCGCTAGAGAAGTTTTGGTTTCACCTAGGTACTTTTCGAAAATATTAAGTGTAGATGTGTGGATATCTTTTACTTTGTTTACACCGATGACTTGGCAGCCTTCTGGCAACGCTTGGCGTAGTTGGCTCAATTGCCATACTAGATGACGGTTTGTTTTCGGTAGTTGCATGATCACAAGATCGATACCGTGTGGGATATCATCCATCGTATTCAGGAAGTTCACACGGTTACTTTGATTGCGCTGCAAGTTTTTTAGCGCACCGCGATGAGAGATAAACGAGTCGCTCATCATGGTGACATCATGATCTTTAGAGAACCATGCCGACAGGGCACCAAAGCTATCGTTCATGATCAGGATGTGTTTGCCAGGTTCAAGATTCATCTCTTCAACGTGACTAATAATGTATTCGTCGCCCGCATCCCAAGCTTGAAGGGTTTCATTTGAACGGTTGGGGAAACGATGTAAGGTCAAAGTTCTATCGAGAAGAGTAAGTTCGGTTTTCATAGCTTGAGATACTTATGTAAGAAATAACAAAGATATTGTCTCAAATGCAGCCTGAACAAGATAGAAAAAACTCAACCAAACCTAAGTCGTTCGTTATGAAATACTCAGACAGTCGACCAGTTAGGGTTTATACTTCCCCCACAGATAATGCCAATACGTTATTAAGGAATCATAATGATCCAAGAAGTTATCGAAACAAAATTGCACAATGAGTTTTCACCAAGTCATTTAAACGTGGTCAATGAGAGCTACATGCACAATGTTCCGGCTGGTTCTGAGAGTCATTTTAAAGTGATTGTTGTCAGCGATGCGTTTGAAGGTTTGCGCCTTATTGGTCGTCATCGAGCGGTAAATAAAGCACTCTCAGAAGAGCTAGCGAATAATATTCACGCACTATCTATTCACACTTATACAAAAGATGAATGGATGAAGCAACTCGATAACGTGCCAGATAGCCCTATGTGTATGGGCGGTGGTAAGTAATAAAACTAACTGATAGAAGAGGTGGCGATGCTGCCTTTTTTATCGCCAGGCTGATGTGTTTTTAGGGTTTATATCACTCAAATTGATGTCAAATTAGGCGTCTTTAAATACCCACAATGAGTAATGTTTTTATTAACAGTGTTTCAACATAACTCGTAAAATATTAGTTTGTGACAGAGTATTAATCTCTTGTTTAAAACACGATTCAAAAGCCATTTTATCTGTGCGGCTCGTCAAATTTATACATATTTGAGAGTCCATATGCTTCAAATCTCACCAAATTAAGGCCGTATTCAAGTTATTGGTCATGGCATCAAGTTGTCAAAAAATGCTAGAATACGGCACCTGATAAATCTCACATAATCTTTGTGATGAGTTTATTAATGTAATGTTGCGATTTTGGTATCTCGAATTTACCAAAACCGGACACTGTAATGTCGTGTCTAAGGGCGATTTTAAAACGTCCCGAATTTACGCAATTAAAAGAATCTTTTTCCCGATAAAGTAGTGCAAGTGCGTATGATTACAATAAAGAAGGGTTTGGATCTTCCTATCGCAGGAACTCCATCCCAGGTGATTAATGATGGTAAGTCCATCACTAAAGTCGCCTTGCTTGGCGAAGAGTACGTTGGTATGCGTCCTACGATGCATGCTCGCGTTGGTGATGAAGTGAAGAAAGGCCAAGTTCTTTTTGCAGATAAAAAGAACCCAGGTGTTGTATTTACTTCTCCAGCAAGCGGTAAAGTTATTGAAGTGAACCGTGGTGCTAAGCGTGTTCTTCAATCAGTAGTGATTGAAGTAGCAGGCAATGAGCAAATCACGTTCAATAGCTATGAAGCTAACCAACTAGTAAGTCTTGACCGTGAAACGGTTAAAACTCAGTTAGTTGAGTCTGGCGCATGGACCGCTTTGCGAACTCGTCCGTTCAGCAAGGTTCCAGCAGTTGATTCTGAAACTCAGGCTATTTTCGTTACTGCTATGGATACTAATCCGCTAGCAGCTGAGCCAGAATTAATTATTAACGAGCAGTCTGATGCTTTCGTTGCTGGTTTAGATCTTCTTTCAACTCTGACTAACGGTAAAGTGTACGTTTGTAAAAAAGGTACTAGCTTACCTCGTTCAGCTCAGTCTAACGTTGAAGAACATGTTTTTGATGGCCCACACCCTGCAGGTCTTGCAGGCACGCATATGCATTACCTATATCCGGTAAATGCACAAAATGTAGCGTGGAGCATTAACTACCAAGATGTTATCGCATTCGGTAAGCTTTTCCTTACTGGTGAGATTTACTCTGAGCGTGTTGTTTCTCTGGCTGGTCCAGTGGTGAATAACCCACGTCTAGTTCGTACTCTAATTGGTGCTAGCCTTGAAGAGTTGACAGACAGCGAGTTAATGCCAGGCGAAGTTCGTGTGATTTCTGGTTCTGTACTTACGGGTACTGAAGCAACAGGTCCACATGCTTTCCTTGGTCGTTACCATCAGCAAGTTTCTGTTCTACGTGAAGGTCGTGATAAAGAGCTATTCGGCTGGGCTATGCCTGGTAAGAACAAGTTCTCTGTTACTCGTTCATTCCTTGGTCACCTGTTTAAAGGTCAGTTGTTCAACATGACAACGACGACAAACGGTAGTGACCGCTCAATGGTTCCAATTGGTAACTACGAGCGCGTAATGCCTCTAGATATGGAACCTACATTGCTGCTTCGTGATCTATGTGCAGGCGACATTGATAGTGCTCAAGCACTTGGTGCGCTAGAACTAGACGAAGAAGATGTAGCATTGTGTACCTTTGTATGTCCAGGTAAGTACGAGTACGGTCAACTACTTCGTGAATGCCTAGATACGATTGAGAAGGAAGGGTAATTTTCATGGGCCTTAAAAAGTTTCTTGAAGACATCGAGCATCATTTTGAGCCAGGTGGTAAACACGAGAAGTGGTTTGCGCTTTACGAAGCAGCAGCGACAGTGTTTTACACGCCAGGTCTTATCACAAAGAAAAGCTCACACGTTCGTGATAGCGTTGATTTAAAACGTATCATGATCATGGTTTGGTTCGCGGTATTCCCAGCAATGTTCTGGGGTATGTACAACGCGGGTGGCCAAGCTATCGCTGCACTTAACCATATGTACGCAGGCGCTGAATTAGTTTCTGTTATCGATGGTAACTGGCACTACTGGCTAACCGAAATGCTTGGAGCCTCCTTAGGGCCCGATGCTGGTGTTGGCAGCAAGATGCTACTTGGTGCGACATACTTCCTACCTATCTACGCAACGGTATTCATCGTCGGTGGTTTCTGGGAAGTTCTGTTCTGTATGGTGCGTAAGCACGAAGTAAACGAAGGTTTCTTTGTTACTTCTATCTTATTTGCGCTTATCGTTCCGCCAACGCTTCCTCTATGGCAAGCAGCACTAGGTATTACCTTCGGTGTTGTTGTGGCGAAAGAGATCTTCGGTGGTACGGGTCGTAACTTCCTGAACCCTGCACTTGCTGGCCGTGCGTTCCTATTCTTTGCATACCCTGCACAGATTTCAGGTGACGTAGTTTGGACTGCTGCAGATGGTTTCTCTGGTGCAACTGCTCTTAGCCAATGGGCTCAAGGCGGCGGTAGCGCACTAATGAACGTGACATCAGGTGAAGCAATCACTTGGATGGACGCATTCATTGGTAACATCCCAGGTTCTATCGGTGAAGTATCAACTCTAGCACTTATGATTGGTGCAGCGATGATCGTTTACATGCGTATCGCTTCATGGCGCATCATTGCTGGTGTAATGATCGGTATGATTGCTGTGTCTACGCTGTTCAACGTGATCGGTTCTGATACTAACGCAATGTTCAGCATGCCTTGGCATTGGCACCTAGTTCTAGGTGGCTTCGCATTCGGTATGTTCTTCATGGCGACTGACCCAGTATCAGCTTCATTTACCAACAAAGGTAAGTGGTGGTACGGCATCCTAATCGGCGCAATGTGTGTAATGATTCGTGTAGTTAACCCTGCATACCCAGAAGGCATGATGCTTGCGATTCTATTCGCAAACCTATTTGCTCCTCTGTTTGACCACGTTGTAATCGAGAAGAACATTAAGCGGAGACTAGCGCGCTATGGCAAGTAATAACGATAGCATTAAAAAGACGCTGTTTGTTGTTATCGCATTGAGCCTAGTGTGCTCAATCATCGTTTCAACAGCTGCAGTTGTTCTTAAACCTAAGCAGCAAGCTAACGCAGTTCTGGATCAGCAAACTAAGATCCTTGAAGTTGCGGGTATTGAGCTTGCAGGTGATATCCCAGCACTCTACGCAGAGAACATCGAACCTCGTCTAGTTGATTTCGCTACTGGCGATTTCGTTGACGGCGATGCTGCTGCATACGACCAACGTAAAGCGGCAAAAGATCCAGCTCAGTCAATCAAGCTTTCAGCTGAAGATGACATCGCTAAGATCATTCGTCGTGCTAACACGGGTACTGTATACCTAGTGAAAGATGGCGCTGAGACTTCTAAAGTTATCATCCCTGTTCACGGTAACGGCCTTTGGTCAATGATGTACGCATTCGTTGCGGTAGAAACTGATGGCAACACAGTTTCTGGTATCACTTACTACGAGCAAGGTGAAACTCCTGGACTTGGTGGTGAAGTTGAGAACCCAACTTGGCGCGCTCAATTCGTTGGTAAGAAATTATTCGACGAAAACCACAAACCTGCTATTCAGGTTGTTAAAGGTGGCGCTCCTCAAGGTTCTGAGCACGGTGTAGATGGCCTTTCTGGTGCAACACTGACTAGCGTTGGTGTTCAACATACATTTGACTTCTGGTTAGGTGATATGGGCTTTGGTCCGTTCCTAGCAAAAGTTCGTGACGGAGGTCTGAACTAATGTCTAGTGCAAAAGAAATTAAAAAGAGCATCTTAGCGCCTGTGTTGGATAACAACCCAATCGCGCTACAGGTTCTTGGTGTGTGTTCTGCTCTTGCAGTAACCACTAAGCTAGAAACAGCATTTGTTATGACTATCGCGGTAATGTTCGTTACTGCTCTGTCTAACTTCTTCGTTTCTTTAATCCGTAATCACATTCCTAACAGTGTGCGTATCATCGTTCAGATGGCAATTATCGCATCATTAGTAATCGTGGTAGACCAAGTGCTTAAAGCATACCTATACGATATCTCTAAGCAGCTATCTGTATTCGTTGGCCTAATCATTACTAACTGTATTGTAATGGGTCGTGCTGAAGCATTCGCAATGAAGTCTGCGCCAATCCCATCGTTTATCGACGGTCTTGGTAACGGTCTTGGTTACGGTTTCGTTCTTATCACTGTTGGTTTCTTCCGTGAGCTTCTAGGCTCTGGCAAACTATTTGGTATGGAAGTACTACCTCTAGTGAGCAACGGTGGTTGGTATCAGCCAAACGGCTTGATGCTTCTAGCACCTTCAGCATTCTTCCTAATTGGTTTCTTGATTTGGGCAATTCGTGTGTTCAAACCAGAACAAGTAGAAGCGAAGGGGTAAGGTAGTCATGGAACATTATATTAGTCTGCTAGTTAAATCGATTTTCATCGAAAACATGGCGCTTTCTTTCTTCCTAGGTATGTGTACATTCCTAGCGGTTTCTAAGAAAGTTAAAACTTCTTTTGGTCTTGGTGTTGCGGTAGTTGTAGTACTTACAATCGCTGTTCCTGTAAACAACCTTGTTTACACACACATCCTGAAAGAAAACGCGCTTGTTGAAGGTGTCGATTTAAGTTTCCTTAACTTCATCGCATTCATCGGTGTTATCGCGGCACTTGTACAAATCCTAGAGATGGTTTTAGACCGTTTCTTCCCACCTTTGTACAACGCACTAGGTATCTTCCTTCCACTGATCACAGTTAACTGTGCAATCTTTGGTGGTGTATCTTTCATGGTAACTCGTGACTACAACTTTGCTGAATCTGTTGTTTACGGCTTCGGTTCTGGTGTGGGTTGGATGTTAGCTATCGTTGCTCTTGCGGGTATCCGTGAGAAGATGAAGTACTCTGACGTACCTCCAGGTCTTCGTGGCCTTGGTATCACGTTCATTACTGTTGGTCTGATGGCGTTAGGCTTTATGTCTTTCTCTGGTGTTCAACTGTAGGGTAAGCACCCAGTAATAAGGAATAACAAATGCAAAGCATTATTCTTGGCGTAGCGATGTTTACCATTATTGTATTGGCTCTAGTACTAGTGATTCTTTTCGCTAAGTCTAAGCTAGTACCATCAGGTGACATCACTATTGCTGTAAACGGCGACCCTGAAAAGGCGATCGTTACTCAGCCTGGTAGCAAGCTACTTGGTGCCCTAGCTGGCGCTGGTATCTTCGTATCTTCTGCTTGTGGTGGCGGTGGCTCTTGTGGTCAGTGTCGTGTAAAAGTTAAGTCTGGTGGTGGCGACATCCTTCCAACTGAACTTGATCACATCACAAAAGGTGAAGCTCGCGAAGGCGAACGTCTTGCATGTCAAGTTGCTATGAAAACTGACATGGAGATTGAACTAGACGAAGATATCTTTGGTGTTAAAAAGTGGGAATGTACTGTTATCTCGAATAACAACGAAGCTACTTTCATCAAAGAATTGGCTCTAGCTATCCCTGAAGGTGAAGAAGTTCCGTTCCGCGCGGGTGGTTACATTCAGATTGAAGCTGAACCACATCACGTGAAATACGCAGATTACGATATTCCTGAGGAATACCGTGGTGACTGGGATAAGTTCAACTTGTTCCGTTACGAGTCTATCGTTAAAGAGCATTCGATCCGTGCTTACTCTATGGCTTCATACCCAGAAGAGAAAGGCATCATCAAGCTTAACGTGCGTATCGCAACTCCGCCGCCAAACAACCCTGACGTAGCTCCTGGTGTGATGTCTTCATACATCTGGTCTCTTAAAGAAGGTGACAAATGTACTATTTCTGGTCCATTTGGTGAGTTCTTTGCTAAAGACACAGACAATGAAATGGTATTCATCGGTGGTGGTGCAGGTATGGCGCCAATGCGTTCACATATCTTCGACCAACTTAAGCGTCTTAACTCTACTCGTAAGATGTCTTACTGGTACGGTGCACGTTCTAAGCGTGAGATGTTCTACATTGAAGACTTCGACGGCCTAGCGGCTGCAAACGAAAACTTCGTGTGGCATTGTGCTCTGTCTGATCCTCAACCTGAGGACAACTGGGACGGTTACACTGGTTTCATCCACAACGTATTGTACGAAAACTACCTGAAGGATCACGAAGCTCCTGAAGACTGTGAGTACTACATGTGTGGTCCACCAATGATGAACGCGGCTGTGATCGGCATGCTGAAAGATCTTGGTGTAGAAGATGAAAACATCCTACTAGATGACTTCGGTGGTTAATCCATTTAAGTGATTGATATTATGGCTGACTCTTACGAGTCAGCCATTTGTTTTTCTAAGACTACTCGTGACAACAAACTGGCTTATATAAGAAAGAGTAAGGCATTTAAAATACCTATTTTTCACTCTTATTTTTCCTTATATAAATCCTCAACATTAGACAGGAGTAAGCAAGTGAGAATTTGGCTTGTTGCATTAACTTCTTTGATTTTTCTTGCGGGCTGTGAGCAGGCAAGAGAGCAAGTACATTTAAGTGGTCCGACAATGGGGACCAGTTATAACATTAAGTACATCAATGGCGATGAATTTCCTGAGTCTAAAGAAGTTCATACCGAGATCGATCGTCTACTTGAAGAAGTGAATGATCAAATGTCGACTTACCGTGAAGATTCAGAGCTGAGCCGTTTCAACCAACACAAAGGTGCGGACGCATTCGAAGTATCTGAACAAACCGCTATCGTTGTGAAAGAAGCGATTCGTTTGAACGGTCTTACTGAAGGTGCGTTGGATGTGACGGTTGGTCCATTAGTTAACTTGTGGGGTTTTGGTCCAGAAGCACGTCCTGAAGTGGTTCCATCAGACGAAGAGCTTGCGGCTCGTAAGGCTAAGATTGGTATTCACCACTTAAGCGTTGAAGGTAATAAGCTAAGCAAAGATTTGCCTAACTTGTATGTTGACCTTTCGACTATCGCAAAAGGTTGGGGCGTGGATGTCGTTGCTGACTACCTCGATTCAATTGGCATTCATAACTACATGGTAGAAGTGGGCGGTGAAATCCGTTTGAAGGGCTTAAACCGTGAAAGTGTGGGTTGGCGTATCGCCATCGAGAAGCCAAGTGTTGACGAGCGCAACATTCAAGAGATCATCGAGCCTGGTGATATGGCGATCGCAACGTCTGGCGACTACCGAAACTATTTTGAGCGTAATGGTGTTCGTTATTCACACATCATCAACCCAGAAACAGGTAAGCCGCTTCATCACAAAGTGGTTTCAGTGACTGTTTTAAACCCGTCTTCAATGACTGCAGACGGTTTATCTACTGGCCTTATGGTCTTAGGTGAAGAAAAAGGACTGGAAGTCGCAAACCAACATAACATCCCAGTGTTCATGGTGGTAAAAACAGCTGATGGCTTTAAAGAAATTGCTTCAGAAGCATTTAAGCCATACTTAGGTAAATAAGGTAAGCGAGATAATTATGAATACATTTCTGATTACATTTGGTGTTTTTCTTGCAGTAATCGCAGCGATGTCAATTGGCTATATTATCCAAAAGAAAGTTGTGAAAGGTAGCTGTGGTGGCTTAGGTGCTGTTGGTATTGATAAAGTATGTAACTGCCCTGAACCTTGTGATGCGCGTAAAAAACGTGAAGCACGTGAAGCATACCGTGAAGAGAAACTGGCAGAACGTCAACAAAAAGAAGCGGCTTGGAGTAAAGACCGTATCGCTTAATTGGTGACAGTCATAGGGGAATAGAGTTGTCTATGCCCTTAGAATAAAAAGCTCAAGATTATCGTCTTGAGCTTTTTTTGTTTGAGTGAACTGTCTATTTTGGAATGCTAAAAACGGAAACAAAAACGAATTTCTAGTGGTCGATTTGCATGTTATTGCGCGCAAAGACCAGTTGGTTCCTACCTTGTTCTTTTGCAGTATAAAGTAGTTCGTCCGCGGCTTTTATTTGCTCATCCAAACTGCCAACTAAGTCGCTTAACCCGATAC
>NZ_JBFRLX010000010.1:0-37044 GCF_041470165.1 Vibrio sp. 10N.286.46.A8 | reverse complement strand
CAGTTATAAATTTAACCATGATTTCAACTCAAATTGGGCATTTCTTCAGAATTTCCGTTATATGAAAACTGACTTTTATCAAGAAAGTACTAGCAGTGGCAATTTTGATGCTTCAACTGGCTCATTAGCTCGTTCGGCATATAGCACCGATGAAAGTTCTACGGGTATTAGTGTTGATAACCAACTATCGGGCTTAGTGTCGACTGGCTCATTGGATCACTATTTACTTTTTGGTGTGGATTATCGAAACACAGAGGGTGATGTAGCCTACGACGCTTTCGCAGGTGTTGATAGCATCAACCTTTACAATCCAAATAACAATAAGCTGAATCCGAATGATTTTACAAAAACGTATTATCAAAATAACGACATTGAAGTGAGTCAGCTTGGTTTCTATTTCCAAGATCAGATGTTGATTGATAATTGGGTGTTCATTGCTGGTGGTCGTTTTGACAAAGTCGAAACAACGACAAAAGTATCAGTATTGGGTGGTGCACCAAGCAAAACGGATACTGATGATACAAACTTCTCATACCGCTTAGGCGCTTTGTACAAATTTGATAACGGTTTATCTCCATTTGCTAACTTTGCTACCAGTTTTGAACCGAGTGTAAAGTTAGATACTAACGGTAATAACTTAGATCCTGAAACCGGTGAACAAGTCGAGTTTGGTCTTAAGTATGACTCATATGAGAATATGATTTCAGGTTCGATGGCTCTGTTCCAAGTGAATAAGAAAAATGTTGGAGTTCGTCCTGATGGCGCTTCACCATGGACTTCAGTTGGCGAGATTCGCTCACAAGGTATTGAGTTGGAAGGACGAGCACAAGTCACTGAAAACTTGGATGTGTTGGCGAACTACACATACACCGATATGGAAATTACGGAAGATAGAAATGCATCAAATATCGGACAAACACCAGTATTTGTACCAGATCATACTGCAAATGTTTGGGCTAACTACTTTGTACGTAGTGGTGCAATGAGTGGCCTTAGAGTCGGCGGTGGCGTGCGTTATGTGGGAGAAACTGTTCTAAACGATACGTCAGACAAAAATAAAGGCCAAGTACCATCATATACTTTAGTTGATTTGTCTCTAGGTTATGACTTAGGAGAGGTTAACAGCTCGCTTAAGAACACAACAGCTAATGTCGTTGCAAATAACATATTCAATGAAGAGTATTACACTTGTTGGAATGAGAGCTATTGCTGGTACGGTCAAGAGCAAACTGTAGAATTTAATGTTAATTACGAATTCTAACTAAGTTAGGGTTATCAATTTAAAGCAGCCATTACTGGGCTGCTTTTGTCGTTTGAATAAATATAGAATTTAGATTGAGTAGGCAACAATATGAATTTACAACGAATAGCTTCCCATGTTTCTAAAATAAAGAGCTTGCATACAAAGCTAGCAGTATCCGTATTAGCGAGCGCTTTATCGTTTAATGCGATGGCTGATTACCAAGTTGAAGACAGCGAGGGCGTTAAAACCCTTGAAGCTCAGCCGGTTAGAGTGGCTGCGTTAAACTGGGACATTGCTGAACAAGTGATTGAACTCGGTATCACACCAGTAGCGGTGCCTGATATTGCAGGTTATACCGATTGGGTTGTTCAACCTGCGATCCCAGAAGGCGTGGCGGACATTGGTACTCGAACTGAGCCCAATTTTTCTGCTTTGAAGAAGCTAAATCCTGATGTGATTCTCATCGCTTCGCCTCAGAAAGATCTTCAGGAGCGACTATCTGAAATTGCGCCCGTGCTTTACTACCAAAC
This sequence comes from Vibrio sp. 10N.286.46.A8, assembly GCF_041470165.1. Classification (NCBI taxonomy): domain Bacteria; kingdom Pseudomonadati; phylum Pseudomonadota; class Gammaproteobacteria; order Vibrionales; family Vibrionaceae; genus Vibrio; species Vibrio sp. 10N.286.46.A8. The sequence continues at coordinate 35,271 of NZ_JBFRLX010000010.1, read as the reverse complement.
GTACAGTGAACAACACAGCAATGCAGCGGCTGCTATCGAGAACTTCAAGAAGATCGGACAGTTGCTTGGTAAAGAAGAACAAGCGAACCAAAAGCTGGCCGCAATGGATGAGCGTATCGCTGTCCTTAAGGCTGAACTGGATAAAGCGTATCCGGGCGACAAACCGAAAGTGACCTCTTTCCGTTTTGCGAGCACCACATCGGTGTTCATTTACGGCGATAACTCGATTCCGCAATATGCGCTTGAACAGTTAGGTTTTGAAAATGCGATGGATCTTCCTGCGAGTCAGTGGGGCATCAGTCAAAAACGAATGACTGAACTTAAGAACGTCAAGGGTGGCATTGCGCTTTACTTTGAACCTTTCCCATATCAAGACAAGTTAGACCGCTCTCCGGTTTGGAAGAGTATGCCTTTCGTTCGTAATGGTCAATTTAGCCCAGTAGCGGCAAGTTGGAGTTACGGCGGTGCAATGTCGATTTTGTATAACGCAGAAGCTATGGCGCAATCGCTGTTGACGTTAGCGGAGCAGTAATGAAATCCAGTGGTTTGGTGATGGGGGTAGCGCTGTTTTTCGCTTCCCTTGTTCATTTATGGTTAGGGCAATCTGAATTTGGCCCTATCGGTGAGCTGCTCCAGCAAGTTTCACTGATCAGTGACAGCGTGACATTCAACTCAATGGTTGATGATTCATTCGAGTTGATGGCGTTAATCTATGTCAACTTGCCTCGCTTGGTCATGGCGATTTTGGTTGGTGGAACACTCGGCACCATAGGTAGCCTGTTTCAACAACTGACGCAGAACCGAATGATGTCGCCGCTTACTTTAGGTACGTCGTCAGGGGCGTGGCTTGGTTTGGTTATTCTGAATGTGGTTGCGCCGATGTTGGTCGCTCAGTATTCAGTTTGGTTCGCTCTGATCGGTGCACTGCTGGCGATGGGGCTGATTGTTTCGATTGTCGGAATCAAAAACATGAGCGGCTTGCCAATTGTTTTGTCGGGCATGGCGGTCAACTTGTTGCTAGGGGCATTTGCGACAGCAATTATCTTGCTTAACGACCAGTACGCACAGAACTTGTTTGTATGGGGAGCGGGTGATCTAGGGCAGAATGGTTGGGAACAAGTAATTTGGCTGATGCCTAAGCTACTTCCGATCTTTGCCATCTTCTTATTGGCGCCAAGAGTGCTGACTTTGCTTTCGATCGGGACAGAAGGTGCAGCAGCACGCGGGCTCAATATTGGCGCAACATTCTTTGTGCTAATGGCAATTGGCGTTTGGTTGGTCTCAGTGTCGATTACCTCAGTGGGCGTGATCAGCTTTATTGGCTTGATAGCTCCGAACATCGCTAGGCATCTAGGTTTTCTAAAGGCCAAATCTGAACTCGTCGCAAGCTGCGTATTAGGTGCGCTATTACTTTGTGTCACCGACAGCTTAGCGATCTTCTTGGCGCAGTGGTCTTTGGACATGATTCCAACAGGGACGGCAACCGCGGTCATTGGCGCTCCAGCGTTGATCATAATTGCGAGAAAGCAATTATCGGCTCAAGATCAGCTGTTTTTCTCGATGCCTAAAGGCCCAAAGTTTATTTCACCTTTGGCTTACTTCTTGTTAGGCACAATGATTTTTGGGCTGTTGGCGTTGAGTACGCTCTCACAGCCTTCTTCTGATATGGGCTATTTTGTTATCCCAGACGCATTTGAATGGTCGATTCGTTGGCCGAGAATGTTAACTGCGATATTCGCTGGTGGTGGTTTGGCGGTGGCTGGTGTGATTTTACAAAGATTGGTCTACAACCCGCTCGCAAGCCCAGACATTCTTGGTGTGTCGGCGGGCGCTGTTCTGGCGTTGATTTTCAGTAGCCTGTTTATGGGTTATTCGATTCACTCATTGAGCCCTTGGATTGCTTTCTTAGGCAGCGCGATTGCACTGTGTTTATTGTTACTTCTTGGCAAGAAGCACCAGTTTGCGCCGTCTATTTTAATCCTGACTGGTATCTCGCTCACCGCAATGCTAGAAGCTTTGGTGCAATTCTCTTTAACGCGAGTTGGTGAGGGGAAATACACTTTATTGGCTTGGTTGGCAGGCTCTACCTATCGTGTTGAACCTGAGTCAGCAATGATTATGATCATGGTGATAACGGCTTCTATCGGGGCTGCTTTGCTATTGAGTCGTTGGGTGACCTTAATTGCGACTGGCCGACAGTTCGCGAGTGCCAGAGGGTTGAATATCAATCTCGCCTACGTGGCGCTGTTGTGTATTGTTGCGATCTTATGTTCGGTCGTGACAACCACCATGGGGCCTGTCGCGTTTGTCGGCTTGTTAGCTCCGCATATCGCTGCAATGATGGGGGCTCGTTTGGTGCGAGAGCAGATCATCTTGTCGTTTTTGATTGGTGCAGCATTGATGCTATTTGCAGACTGGTTAGGTCAAGTAGTGGTATTCCCAGCTCAACTCGCCGCAGGGACGCTAGTTTCCATTATTGGTGGCAGTTATTTCATCTTCTTGTTACTGAAATCTCGAACAACATAGATTCTGTCAAAACTGAGTCCCCTTGATAATCAAAGCTACGGATAAAATGCAGTGAATGGAGCGATCCATCACTGCTTTTTTATTGATGTCGTTTGTGTAAGGGGAAGGTGTTAAGCAACACAGGTCTCGCTTCTTAATGTGCAAGTTTGGCATATGTTAATAAAATGTATAATCTAAAGGTCTGACCACTCATAAGGTAGCCACCATGCCAAACCTCGATCGTATCACTTGTTCCATTGATGAAAACCAAATTGCCACCGTTGTGCTGAATAGACCCGATAAGCTCAACGCTATTGATATGGCGATGTTTGAAGGCGTCAATAATATGATCAGAGAACTCAAAAAGAATAACGAGATTCGCGCTGTGATAGTGAAAGGTAATGGTACGGATTTTTGTTCAGGGCTCGATGTTAAATCGTTATTGAACAGTAAAGTTGGAGCGATGAAGCTTTTGTTCAAATGGTTGCCGACGTTGCCAAATGCGGCTCAGTATTTTTCTATTGGTTGGCGAGAGATCCCTTGCCCTGTCATTTTTGCGATTCACGGGCGTTGTTGGGGAGGTGGGCTTCAATTAGCCAGTGGTGGTGATTTTAGAATCGCTAGCCCAGATGCGAACTTCTCGATATTGGAAGCGAAGTGGGGGTTGATTCCTGACATGGGAGGCGCCATCGCATTTCGCGAGCTGATGCGTAAAGATCACACCTTAGAAATGGCAATGACGGCCAAAGTGCTCGACAGCCAAACCGCTAAGGAATATGGCTTGGTGACTAAAATCGCCGAAGATCCTTACGCTGAAGCTTATGCGTTGGCACTTGAGTGCGCGAATCGTTCGCCAGATGTCGTCGCAGCTAATAAGAAACTCTACAACAAGACTTGGTGGTCCAGTCCTGGGTTCGCCTTATTTTACGAGACTTGGTATCAAATAAAGGTAGGGCTAGGTAAGAACAGAGCAATTGCTGCTCAACGTGAAATTCATCGAGACAAGCCGCGTCCATACGTCGCTAGAAAGTTCAAATAACGCTTGTAAAGTAATAACGGGTATTCCCATTGTTTATAGGGCTTTGCGGTAACCTTAGATCAATTTAATGTCTAAGGCTAAATGAGCAATCTGATGAACAAAATTTTTACTTACTCGCTAGCTGCCACCGCAATTTTTACAAGTTTAAATGCTTTCGCAAGTGGTCTATTTTTACAAGAAGCTGTCGTCGCCAATGCCGGTACAACTGGTGCAGGTGACGGTGTTTACTCTCGTTCAGCTGCTGCGATGTGGACTAACCCAGCAACCATGTCTCACATGGGCGAAAGCAAAACGACCATCAATACCATGGCGTTCGATCTTGAGATGAAATATCAAGATAACCAAGATTCTAGCGATGATGGAAAAGGGCACTCAGTTCTTCCCTCATTTGGTGCCTTTCATGCTCATCAAGTAACAGACCAACTGCACCTTGGTATCGCACTTGGCGCTGTCGGTGGCTCAAGCCTTGATTACGGTAGCGATTGGGCAGGTGCAGCCCTTCTAGAAGAAATTACTCTGACCGCAATGCAAGTGAATCCATCACTGAGTTATAAGCTGAATGACCAATGGTCTGTTGGCGCGGGTATTCAATTGAGTTGGGCTGCATTACAACAGTCAACATCTGCGTTGACCGTCAAACAAGACACAGATTGGGCATACGGTTATAACCTTGGCGTGATGTATACCCCGACAGATAAGCTTAAGTTGGGTGCGAGTTACCGTTCGAAGCTAGAACATGAGTTCAATAATGACGTAAAAGGTCCAACAAATATCGGACTGCTGAACTCTTTATCTACAGATATTGTAGTTCCAGAAATTATTGACTTAAGTGCGAGCTATGCGTTGAACCAACAGCTTGACCTGTTGGCGAGTATTCAGTTGCACCGTTGGAGTGAGTGGGATACTACTGTTCTCGATTTTGGAACCCAAATAGGGGGGCTCCAGATCGATCGTGACTGGGATGATGTTTGGAAATTTGCGGTTGGCGCTGATTATCAACTTAACTCAGACTGGCGTCTAAAAGCCGGCTTCTCTTACGAAACCTCTCCGCAAGACGACCCAACAATGCAGTATGTTGACCTTCCTGTAGGTGAGCAATATCGCTACTCTGTAGGCGCGTCTACTTACTGGGATGATATTTTAATCGACGTGTTCTACGAATATGCTGATTTAGGTTCGGTTGATATGGACAGATTTATTGTTGATGGTTCTTTCGATGGCCGTATTCACTTTGTTGGCGTTAGTGCGACCTTCTAATGACATTACGTACTCTATTACTTGTTGCTGCGGCAACGCTCGGGTCGATGGGGGCTTTTGCTGAAGAGAAGCACCCTGATGATCCGACTAAGATCGTAACCAAAGCAGGCGTTGCTTATAACGAAGAGCTTAAGTTTTCGGGCTCTATTGGGCTAGATGAAGCGCGAATGATCAACGCTCGTGTTAACTCTGATGGAGAAGAGTGGCGATTAGGCGGTTCATGGTTATTACCATTGGGTATCGTCAACTTCAACTTTAGCCGTTCAGAATACGACAACGATGCTTATAAGAACAACTACAGTATTGGCACATTTATACCACTGAGCTATTTCGATATTGAGCCGTTTGGTTGGCAAATCTTTCCAATGGCTGGTTACAGCTACAACGATGGTGAAGTAGCAGTATTCGATGATGAGAATGTGGGTTCTGATTATGTATTGATGCCGAGCTCGACACATGGTGGCTATATCGGAGCGTTTGGCTTAAAAACGATAACCGATGAATGGTCTATCATGGGCTTTGGTGGTGGTTCAATGGGTTCTGACGATTACTCAGGCTATTGGGCTGGCGTTGGTGCGAGCTATAAATTGAGTGATGCTCAATCATTCAACTTCTTCACTATCTTTGCTGAGGATGACTTCGGTGAAAATAACAGTGTTGGCGCATCTTACACCTATGAGTTCAAATAGCTGTTAGTAGGCTGCAATTCGTAGGTGGACACCTCTCGTAAGAACCATTGACTTAGTCCAGATTAATTTGAACAAAGTCGCTTATTAAAACTGAGCGACTTTCTTTTATTCTATTTCCCAATCTTTTTTATCTCCTTCTACTGCTTTCTATCTCTTTCTCATGTGAGAGTACTGCTCTCTTAATCTAGATTAAGTTTTCCTCGTCTTATTCTCTGTACTATCCGCATAAATCAACGCCCATTCAGTAATGGACAAAAGAGAGTCACTTTGTGAAAAAGAAGTGGTTCTCTTTTGTCTTTTATAATGGTCAAACATCATAAAGATTTAATGAGGATAAGACTTGAGCACTTTGTTTACAGAAACACGCATCGGCAGCATGACATTGAAGAACCGCTTCATGAGAAGTGCAACGTGGGAAAATATGGCCACCGAAGATGGGCATATGACAGATAAACTGTACGCTATCTATGAAGAGTTGGCTCAAGGTGAAGTCGGCCTGATCGTAACGGGTTACGCGAACATCGTTGAAGAAGAAAAGCCAAATGCGGGCATGATGGGGATGTATAACGACTCGTTTATCGAGGAATACAAAAAGCTCACTCAATTGGTGCACGACAACGACTCTAAAATCGTCATGCAATTGGCATACGGTGGCACAAAGACCACGCATGATCTTGGCGAACGAGTGATCTTTGCCCCGAGTGAAGTTCCTGAAAAAGGGACTCAGACACTGGGTAAAGCGATGACCAAAGACGAAATTGATTACATTGTTGATGCCTTTGCTCAAGCGTCTTTGAGAGCTCAAAAGTCAGGCTTTGATGGTGTTGAGATTCATGCTGCTCACACTTACCTGATTAACCAATTTTTAAGCCCTTATTACAACCAACGTGAAGATGAATACGGCGGTAGCCTAGAGAATCGCATGAGATTTCTGTTAGAGATCTATACTGCGACACGTAAGCTGGTGGGCGACGACTTCCCAATTTTAGTTAAGCTCACGGCCTCTGAATTTTTTGACGGTGGTGTTACCTTCGATGAAACACGTCTCGTGTGCAAAAAGTTAGAAGAAGTGGGTGTTGATGGCATCGTGGTGTCAGGCAACATCCATGGCAAAGCCGACACCATGATTGGCGAATCTCACGATGGATTCATCATTCAAGCTGAAGGTTATTTTCACGAATATGGTCATGCTATCAGCCAAGACGTTAATATTCCGGTGATCACGGTTGGCGGCCTAACGGATTTCGATGCCATTGAAGCCATCGCAAATAACACGGGCATTGAGTACTTCGCGCTTTCAAGACCGCTGCTTTCTGAACCCCATTTAGTTAAGCGTTGGAAAGAAGGGGACAGAAGCCCTGTTGAGTGCGAAAGATGTTCAAAATGCCGAACTAAACGTGGCAACTTCTGTGTCGTCAATAAAGACAGAAAAGCACAGCTTGCTCGTATGTAGTCGTTGAGCCTAGAACCAAGCGTAAGCCTAAATTTATAAGCAAGTCTAAGTTTGAGTCGGTGTTAATCACAGACTCAAACTTATATTATACAAATCGATATTTGAAACTTTATTAATCACATTCCTCTGTCAATTTGGTGCGCATAAACCGGTACAATGCGCCCGTAAATTTATTAACCGAGTTATCGTTAACAAACCGAGTCTACTGTGAAATTACTTCCTCTCTTAAAGCAACCTCGAATCCACTGACGTCTCTTTAGTTTCTGCGACATTACGATCATTTCAACAGTGACTACACTATTGATGTATTAGGGCACCCAGTGCTATTACGTCAGCGAAGCGGTGCACGTTGAATCTGTATTGTCGAATATATTGATATTTAACTAATAAAGATTAATCAGAGGTAAAAATGCAAAACAAGCATTGGTCCAAATTCGAGTTGCTGCATGAAGTCGTAACCAACCCCAATATTCATGTAAAAGGTCAACACAGTTATTACAGCGATTGCTGGGATAATGGTTTTGAACAATCGGTAGTGCGTTATTTACACGGCGACGAAGTCAGCCGCCAGTGGGAGCCTCGATGGAAAATCGACGAACTCTATATCGGCGATTATGTCTGTATTGGCGCAGAGGTCGTGATTTTGATGGGTGGCAACCATACCCACAGAGTTGATTGGTTTTCGCTGTATCCATTTATGGATGTCATCGACGATGCCTACATTGGCAAAGGTGACACTCACATTGAAGATGGGGTGTGGTTAGGCATGCGAGCGATGGTGATGCCCGGTGTGACGATTGGCGAAGGCGCTGTAGTTGCAGCGAATAGTGTGGTGACTAAAGACGTCGCACCCTACAGCATTGTCGGTGGTTCTCCAGCTAAAGTCGTCAAATACCGCTTTGATGAGTCCGTTATTGACGAGCTCATTTCATTCAAAATATACGAGTGGCCCTCAGATAAATTTGAAGCGCTGAAACCGTATTTATGTAACTCAGACTTTTCAAAGTTAAAGCAGGCGATAACGGATTACGACAATTGTTTGTAAGGAGCGCTTGTAACGAGAATTTGTAAGGAGCGTTTTTAAGGTACAGGTATAGCCACAGATTTGTGTAGAAAGATCTGTGTCATATTTATATTGAAAAACACGTTAAATCAGTCCGTTACCTTGCAATACTCAACATGGTGTACCAATCTTATTTCATAAGCATGGATAAGGATTGTGTATGCCCGCAAGTTCAATGAAAAACAAAGGGGTGGTAGGAAAAGTCCTACTGCCTTCTTTACTCATAAATCTTCTCTCTCTCGCCGTTCCGTTAACGGTTTTACAAATTTACGATCGTATTTTACCTAACCAAAGTTACGGTACTGCCACTTTGTTGTTGGCGGGTGCAGCGTTGGCTGTGGCCATGGAAGCATTGATCCGGTTTGTGCGTACTTGGCTTTTGTCAGCCGCGGCTAGCAATACCGAGAAAGCGACCTATCAAACCTTGGTTGAAAGAGTAACAACGGCTTCATCAGGCCATCTTCGCCACATTGGTGTTGGCGGCGTGGAAGAGGGGCTGGGCTCAGTATCAAAAGTCAAAGATTGGTATTCCGGTGGTGTGATTGCAGGCTTTATTGATTTGCCTTTTGCCTTGATCTTCTTGGGTTTGGTGGCTTACATCGGCGGTGAGCTGGTGGCGATACCTTTGGCAGTTTGGCTGATTACTCTTGGAATCGTTTGGTTATCTTCTATTCGCGTTAAAAGTCTAAGTGAGGAAGCTTCCCAGGATGAGCAGGAGCGAAAAGCGTTCTTGATTTTACTGAGCCAAACCATTCAGGGAATCAAACGCCAGGCTGTTGAGTCTCGAATCTTCAATCAGTTTAAATCCCTCAATAATGTTCGCTCTCAGTCTAAAGCGAGAGAAGAAGAACAGAACGCCTTCGCCCAAGAATGTATTCAGCTTGCTGCATTAGCCACGTCAGTTTTACTCGTGATCACTGGCAGCTTATGGGTGTTGGATGGTCAGTTAACTACTGGTGGCTTGGCGGCATGTTCTATCTTATCTGGCAGAGCGGTTGCGCCTTTGAGTGCTCTGGTTGGGGTTAGAATCAAGCTTAATTCAATACATAGTGCCAATCAGGCAATAGAAAAATTGAGTGACTTATCATTATCGCAATCTTCAGATTCTGAGCAAGTTGAGAATCACTTATCTGACTTTGAGACTTTGGAAATTAAGCAAGCGACCGTTGAAAGATACGGTGAACTCTCTCATGCAGATGTCACCTTGAATAAAGGTGAGTTGATATTGTTAGAGAGTGAGGATCGCCACACTAACAGTCATTTATTGTCGTCGATTGCAGGTATTGATGATCTAAAAGCGGGGGAGTGCTTCATTAACGGAGCTGCCGTTTCAATCGCATCGGTAACCAACATTGCAGCCTACTGTGGCGTTAAAGGGCAGTTGGTGTCGGGTACTATTCTCGACAACTTGTGCGGGTTTGACCCTGAGAAAACGCAAAGCGCCAGTGACTATGCAAAGCGTTTGGGTTTAACCAAAGAGATTACTCGATTACCAGATGGACTAGAGACACAAATTGGCCATACGAGTGCTTCTTTGTTGAGTATGGGTAACGTGAAAATGCTCAATATCGCGGCTCAATTGGCAAGTGATAAACCCATAATCATGTTGGAAAGGCCGGATTCTTCACTTGATTTAGACGCCCTTGGGAATCTAGCTAAGGTGCTGGAAGAAGAAGTAACGGCAGGACGCACGGTACTGATGGTGAGCTACCATTCGAAGCTTCGCGAATTTGCTAATCGAATCATTACAGTGGAAAGTCGAGCTATTACGGTCGACAGCGAGAGCAATCAGGAGGCCGTCGTATGAATCGTTTAGATATTGGTAACCCTTCAGGTACGAACAACCGTGCAGATACCAGCGGTCGACAAGAGGTGATGAATCATTTAGAAACCGAGAGCCTTTCCGTTCTTAAGCAGTTGGAAGTTAATGCTAATATCCAGTTGTTCGCACATCAATGGGTCGATGAAAATGGCATTGAATCAATCGACGATATGTTTGCCTTGTTCGACAGGCTTGCACTGCCTTATCGCTTGGTTGCCAACCTAGATGAAGTTGGTGAACATAAATTGGTCTTACTGGTACTTGGTGAACATGAGCTGGTCTCTGGTCATTTAGAATCCAAGCAATTTGTTGCCTTTAATGCCAATGACGACATTACCGATGTCCCTCAGTTTTGTATTGTTATCGAAGGGCCACCACTAGAGAAGGCATCTCCTGATTGGGTTGGCGAAAGGTTACATGCGTTTCGTCCCATCATTCCTAAATTGTTGTTGGTCAGCTTTATCACTAACTTATTTGCGCTTGCTGTTCCCTTCATCACGATGTCGATTTATGACCATGTGATTGGTGGTGATGCAGGGCATGAGTTGCAAGGTATCGCCATTGGCGCGGCGTTGTTGTTTGTGATGATGGGTTGGTTGAGAACATTACGTAGCCGAGTGTTTGCTTCAGTTTCCAACCGAGTAAGTCGTGAGATTTCTCAATCCCTCGTGCAGCGTCTGCTTCGTAATAGCTATGCTCAAAATCAGCAAACAGCTTCTTCTAGTCAGCAAAACCAAGTGATGTTGTCAGAGCGTATTTCAGGTGTGCTATCGGGGCCATTAGGAAATGCGTTATTTGACTTACCATTCATTCTTATTTTTGTACTTGCGATAGGTGTTTTAGGCGGATGGTTGGTACTGGTTCCAGTCGTCTCTTTAATCCTTTATTACTTGCTAGCAAAACGCTCGATACGCTCTAGCAGCAAGCGCTCTATGCAATCGACAGTGGCAGGTACGAATCGTCAAAACATGACTAATGAGCTGTCATCCAAGCTTGCCTTTATTCGCAGTGCTGGATTCTCAGAGCACTGGATTCAACGTTTCAAAAAGGCCAATCTTCTTGCTTCAACAGTGACCTTTAATCAATCGGTTCTCCAGAGCCGGTACACCTCGATTTACTATTTCATTGGTGTGGGGTCGACACTCGCCGTGATGGGGTTAGGTATAGGACTTATTTTTGAACAAGTGATGACCCCTGGTGGTTTGATTGCTTCAATGATGTTGATATCTAAGGTGACTGGCCCAGCTCAGGTGTTGGCAAACAGCGCGATGCGTTTTAATAGCTTTAATCAATCCAAGTTGCAAGTGAACCGTATCTTGTCTCAGCCGTCTGAGCGTGAATTCAGTTACCAGCATCACCCGTTACCTGTCGTAGCGCCTAATTTGAAATTAGACCAAGTGACACTGCGCTATCCCAAACAGAGTCGCCCGGCCTTGAACGGTGTGAGTTTTGATATTGAAGCCGGTGAAATTGTCGCGATTACCGGCCCTTCTGGGAGCGGTAAATCAACATTAATTGAAGTGCTGTCTGGCTTGCAGCCTATCCAAAATGGCATGGTCGAGCTTGAAGGCGTTAACCTCGTTCAATACGATCCGCAGCTTTATCGCCATTGGTGTTTCATTCGAGCCGCATATCCTGATTTGCTTACGCTGAGTATTCGAGAGTGGCTAAACGACGGTCACAAAGTCGAAGATCAGAAAATGATCTCGGCAATTGAAATGGTCGGTGGAAAGCGTTGGTTCGAGACATTATCAGGTGGGCTCGATACTTCCATCAGCAGTATTCAGCCGGACAGCCTTTTTGACATGTTGTCTGGCAGCGTTGCGCAGATCCTCATTGACGCGAAAGCGCTGGTTTATGGCTACCCAATGTTCTTAATGGATAATCCTGTGCCTGATGCTCACCCAAATGCTAAACGTATATTTGGTGAGTTTGTGCAATCGAAAAAAGGAAAAGCAACGGTGATCTACACGTCCCACGATCCGGATTTAACCAAGCTTGCCGATAAAGTGGTGGTATTAAATGAAGGTGCAGTGGTTTATGCCGGTCCATTAGATCCGGAGCAGTCTTCGAAGCAGGAACAGCCTTCAGAGCCTCAAGCTTCTCAAGAACCGCAGTTATCTGAGCAACCGTTATCTCAAGAGCTACAGCCGTCAACTCAAGAGGCGTCTGCTCAACAAAATGCAGCCCAACAAGAACAATCAGAGTCTAAGCAAGGAGTCGCTAATGACTAAACAATCTATCGAGAAGGGCAAGCGCTACGGTGAACTTGTTGAATCACAAAATACGGCTCGTACATTGGCGCTGGCCACATGGTCGGTTGCCTTATGTGTTATTGCTTTTGCCACTTGGTCTGTAGTCACTCAAGTTGATGAAATCGCCAAAGCCAAAGGTGCTGTGATTCCGGAAGGCGAGAAGCAAGTATTACAAAGCGCGATTGGCGGTAAGTTAAAGCAAATTCTCGTTAAAGAAGGCCAGTTGGTAGAGAAAGGCCAGCCGCTTGTTGAGTTTGATGCCACTTTCCAGCGTACCGCCCTTGAAGAGCTAAAGTCCCAACAAGTGACGCTTCTAGCCAGTGTGGAACGTATGAATGCGCTGCTTGAGCAGCGTGAGCCTAACCTTGCTGAGTTTGAGGTCGATTACCCAGAGATCGTCAGCCAACAAAAAGCGCAGCTGAACGCGCAAAAAGCCCTCTACTTCCAAAAGCGTGTGGTGCTTGAGAAAGAGAGCGAGCAAATTGCAGAGCAGCTTCGTAGCGTAGAAAAGGCCTTGCCGAGTTATGAGAAAGAGTTAAATGCGACTAAGCAAGAGTTGAACATACTGGAGAAGGGTTACAAAGCGGGTAACATTTCACGTTTACGTGTGCTTGAAATGCGACAAAAATTGGCCAGTATCGAACAGAAAATCGAAGAAGCTCGTGGTAAGAAGTCGGTATTGATTAGACAAGCTGACAGTAATGACCAAAAAATCATACAGCTTCTGGCGGAAGCGAAAGCTAAAGTGAGCGATGATCGTTCTAAAGCCGTATCTGACTTATCAGCATTGAATGCTAGAGTTCGTTCAAGCCAAGCTAAATTGACCAACACCATGTTGGTGTCACCTCTACAAGGCTTGGTGCAAAGCCTGCCAAGCACGCAAAACGGTGGTGTTATTCAGCCAGGTGGCACTGTGGTTGAAATCGTTCCTGTTGGTGGGAAAGCCGACTTTAAAGCGCGTTTGTCACCAAGAGATATTGGTTTTGTGAGTGTAGGGCAGCCGACTCGTATCAAGATTGATGCGTTTGATTACAGCCGCTTTGGGGCGCTAAAAGGGGCGGTGGATAGTATTTCACCGACCACAAGTCAAAGTGAACGCGGTGAAATCTATTATGAAGTCGTCGTCTCCGTGGATGTTCCCTATTTCCGTAATAATCCGGAGAGCTTTTCTATCTTGCCAGGTATGACGGGCGAGGTAGATATTACAACCGGTGAGAAGTCCGTTTTCCAATACCTGTGGAAGCCAATTTACACCAATGTCAGTGTCGCATTTGGTGAAAGGTAATCGTTATAAAGAGTCGTTGAGAGTAAACGAATAACAACAGCAAATAATAAAAAGGGAGCACATCATGTGCTCCCTTTTTGATTGTCGTTTATTCAAGTTTGTATGTTCTTTAGAGAGAAACAATCGGGAGCAATTAATGCTCCCGATTGTGTTTGCCTAGAGTTTAAGCGGTCAGTTACTAGCACTAGGCACTAAGCATTAGGCACCTTACACTTGAAGTCATGAGTTAGGATCTATGTCCGGTAACCCATCGATATCGTTGTGATGATGGTGCTCATCATCTTGGTTATGGTTGATGTTTGCATCATGGTGTTCCAGCGCGTCTGACATATCCAAGTGCGCTTGGTCATGTGTTGCTGCATCTGGTTGGTCGACTTGTGCAAGTATGATATCCATATCCGCAGGTTGATCGTGAACCGTTGTCGATGTCGCATCGGGTTTAATGCCCAATGCATCCAGATAAGCTGCTGCACCATGGTGGCTGGTTTTCTGTTCGGGTTCTTGATGGGTCTGCTGGGTTAAATCCAGATTACTATCATCGCTTAGTGTGACCGTAAAGTCGGCTTGCGAAGCCATGTCTGGCTCGTCATGTTGAACAGGAGGCGGTGGCGGCGGAGCAGGGTGCGATGTATGGACTAAAGGTGTGATCGTCATATCAACCACTTCAGTTCCAACTGTCAGCTTTCCACTATTTCCTGGCCCATGACTGAGTATCTGGATATTCACATGGGCGACCACTTCATCTTGATTTGACCCTTGTAATGCTACTTCAAATTTATCTTCGTGTTGACCGATACCTGAAGCGCTGCCATGTGGGCCCGTATGAACCTGAGCTTGCTCTTGGTAATGTAAGTGGCCGGTTTGAGGATCAATGGTTAATGTTCCATATTGCCCGTGGTGGCTGGTGACATATTGTCCATTAGGTAAATGGATTCTCCAACCGCTTTGTGCTGTTGGTACCGGAGTTAAAGATGGTAACAGTGGTGGTACCCCAAGTGTGCCAGACACTTGGTGGCTTCCCGATGGTGGTCTGACAATGATCGGTTCAGGAATAGCGCTTGCAGCGAAACCTTGGCTACCTGCGGTATTACCGTGTTCGTCAGTCATTGTTGCTTGTACATTAGAACCGGGATGAACTTCAATTTGTATTCCGTGCTGTAGAGTATGAGCATCTAATACATGGTCCTGACCGTTAACGACAAGATGCTCACCGATTTTGGCATCACCAGGAGGCGTAACGGTTGCTGTGATCGTGTTTGCTTGTCCTCGGGCGATTTCAGCTTTGCTGTATAAGTTGTCTGCCCCTGAATTTTCAAAGGTAATCGTAGGAACGCTAACCTGTGTATCGACTTGGTAAGTAACATCTGCAGTGGCATGAGCGCTATTACCTGAGGTATCTGTTACCGCTACTGATGCCTCTATTTTTTGGTCAGCATCGGCAATGAGTTCACTGCCAGGTACGGCAATTGAATAGTGTCCTTTTGCATCGACCACGCCAGTATGCTGTGTCCCATTTACATCTAAAGTCACAATGTCGCCTGCATTATAATCGCCAGAAACGGATCCGGTGATGTCAATGGAGCTGTTGGATTCTTGAGCATTAATCACATTGTCGGCGGTAATTGGGTCTGTTTGAATACCGACGTGTACTTGTGTATCTATATGGACGGAAAGAAGCGAAGATGTAGCCGGTAGCACTGACGAAGGAGCCAATGCTTTGGCGGATAGATTATGATCGCCCTCCGATAAGCTGCTTACGGCAACACTATATTGGCCAGAGGCATCAGATACCGAGTGTCCAACGGGTGTGGAACCATCGTAAATAGTGACTTTCGAGAATGGAATATCAGTGTGTCCGGTAATCGTTGGGGTAGTGTCGTTGGTCAGGTTGTCAGTTTGCGATGAACCTGAATCGCTTGTTGACGCGAGATCCAGAGTAACGGTGTTCGTTGGCGCGACGTTAGTGCCTGAAGGCAAGGTTGGTTGCGTCGTAGTTACCACAGGTTGGTGCAGAACAGTCGTCGAGGTGACTAAGCTACCCGTTGGTGACATGGTGACATGTCCCGAGGCATCAAAGGTGATGAATTTCGAATCTTCCGTATGGCCGTCACTGACTTTTACTTCGAATACATCGACACCATGATAGGAGTTGGTGGCAGAGTTATAACTCATTCCTGTGATAGACGTATTTGGTGTGTAGACGTAGTCACCAGTATTTGGATCGACCGACAATGAACCGAATTGCCCTGTTGAGCTGACGACAGAGAACATATGAGTGTCATTAACGTCTACATCTGTCTCTGTTAATGTACCTGCTGTTGATGATGTCTGGTTAACGCCGAGAATCGGTGCGTCATTGGTTCCGGTAATGGTAACCACGATATCATGGTGCGTGCCATCTGCAGATTGAACCGTGATGGTTTCAGTGTCTGTCTGACCTTCGCCAAGCTGTTGAACTATAGGATGGTTGTTGTCAAGGTCGTAAGTCCAGTGACCATTTACATCGATATGAGCGTGCCCATAGCCTTTGCTTCCGGCTATTCCAGCTCCACCCTGTACCGCGGTAAACCCTGCTGTTCCATCAGGGTCACTCGCCGTCAACGTACCTGAAGCTTGAAGTGTTATGTCTTCTTTTGCCACTCCTGTGGAGTCTCCACTGAATGTTGCAGGGTCAGCGACACTCGCTATATTAATGAGTATTGACCCTTCTTTTGAATCAAGATGACCATCGTTTGCGGTAAATTGCACCGCCCCTAATCCGCTGACACCAGAACTAAAGTAGTTGTGAGTTGGGGTGAAGATGAGTGATGAAACGTCGGAGGCGCTGACGTCATCACCAACATTCACTGTGGTGCCATTCAGCGATAACACGCCATGGGCGACATTGGTAATCGTGATGTGGTTTAACGCATCTCCATCAATATCAGAATATTTAAAGTCTGCGGTGGTGAACGCATGAGGCTTATCTTCTAAAGAACTAATAAAACTCGATCCAACGATAGGTGCATCATTGACCGCATTGACATCCACTACCATCGTTGCGCTTGCCGAATTTTTATGGCCATCATTCGCAGTAAATGTAAATTGCGCATAGTTGGCGCCGTTTTCATTATTGCTCGGCGTGAAAGTTAAATGGCCTGCGTCTAAGTCAGCCTTGCTGATTTGCTGGTTGGCGGTTACGGCGTTACCGTTTAAAAGTAATAATCCATGACTCGGTAAGCTGCTAATAGTCACGAACTGTAACGCATCGCCATCTTGATCACTGTAACCAAATTCACTGGTCGTAATGGTTCTGGTGATGTCTTCATTTGTAGAAACGGTTTGCCCTGTCACCGTTGGCGCATGTTGTAGAGGAGGGGTGACTTCAATAGAGAGAGAGTTTTGAGAAGAGTCTCCTATTGGGTTACCGCCATCATCGCCGACGCGATAAACCATACTTGGCACTTTACCTGTAAAGCCAGCTTCCGGGGTGAAGGTATAATGACCATTCGCTTCGATCGCGAGTGTACCGATACCGGCCATAGTATGTGGTTGCCCCGGCCTTACCGCGACATAACCTGACACCGGGTCTTTTATTTGAATATCTTGCAACACCAGATGTGCGTTGGAATCGGTGTCTGTTGCTGCACCACTCAATCCTTGATCCGTCCCAGAGCCAGTAAGTAGATTCCCTTCAACTGGACCACTATGTTGAACACCAGAATCACTGAGGCTGTGTAGAGTAGGAGCGTCAGTAGTCCCGTTAATAGTGACGGTAATTGAATGCTTGGTACCGTCTTTTGATGTGACTTCAATGCTATCTGTGAGTGTTTGTCCATTGTCTAAGTCTTGAATCTGCGTACTCTTGTTGTCTGCTTTATAAACCCATGTCCCAGTACTAGTGATGTCGAAATGACCATAGGTTCCATCCAGAGATATTTTCGGTTGCCCCTTAAGATCTAATGCAGCTTCGCCATGACCATCAGCGTCAGAAACAATCAGGAGCCCATGGCAATAAAGGGCATCTGGAATAGTTGCTGACCCAGTGATATGCGCGTTGTGGTGAATGTTTGTATCTTCTTTTATGCTGCTGGAGTCACCAGCAAATGTGGCGGCATCATTAACTGCTACAAGGGTTGTGATTGCTCCTGTATGAGTCGTTCCGCCATGCGCATCTGTGACGTCATAGCTAAAATGAACTTGGCCGTTATAGTCTTTGGTTGGAGTAAAAGTGTAGGTGCCGTCTTTGTTATCGACTACAGAGCCGTGATCGACTAGCAGATTCGCAACGGTTAGTTTGCCTAGGTCGTTGCTATCCACGTCTATAGTGTTTGCTAAGAGTTCGGTGGCCGTGATGGTTTGCGCGAGGTCTTCTTTACCGCTGTTGAGCTGCACTTCTGAAGAGCAGTATGGACGGTCGTTGTCGCCATGAATGGTGATAACAATATCATGAGTAGTACCGTCTTTACTTTGTATCGTTATCGTATCAGTGAGTGTCTCATTTGCACCAAGTTGATCAATCGTCGATCCTACCTTTGTTGTTAATCCACCATTTACATCAGCAGTGCCGGTTGCAACACCATAAAACCATTTACCATCTGTATTAAGAATCAAATGGCCATATTTTCCATGATAGGTATAACCAATACCTTTAGAATCAAAACTATTCTCGCCGGTATCTGGATCGATGATTGTTAGTTGCCCCTCAACATGAATCATACTATTAGTTAAATGTGCCATACCGGGCTGGGCAAAGTCTGGCGACATATCAGGGTTTCTGTTTTCATAAACATCGCCAGTATCCACACCTGATATAGCGGCTTTATCTCCAACCGCATCAATATGCAGGGTATTGGTAGCTTCTAACGAATCTTCATGTCCATCATTTACTGTAAATTTAAACTGAACATCGCCATTAAAATCTTGCGCAGGAACGAACTGAAGTTTACTGATGTCAGCTGTAGAGATGTGTTGCCCCGCTGTAACATCGTGTCCATCAAGTACAAACTTACCTTGTGTTGCTGATGGTAGATCTGTGATTGCGATGGAATGTAACGTATCGCCTGTGTCGATATCACTGAATCCAAACTGACTGGCTTGCATTTGGTAATGCGTATCTTCAGTGCCATGTGCAAGTGTCGTCGCAGTAATGCTCGGTTGATCGTTGGTGCCTGTCACCGTTATTGTTATATCGTGAGCAGTGTGGTCTGCAGAATAAACACGATATACAACCTTTTCTACTTCACCTTCAGCTAATGCTTGCAAGCGACTATTGGCTACTTCATATCCCCAAGCGCCACTTGGTGTAATGCGTAAAAAACCACCAAAGGGATCGTGAATCGCCTGTTCTCCTAATAACAGATTGACCTGAAAATGGTCTTGCCCTGCATCAGGATCTGTCACACTCAGCAAACCCGATGCGGCGACAGGGTGTAATGAACTAGGACCAACATTATGATCTTCTTTAATTGAACCAGTATCATCGCCTGAAATCACAGCAGAATCACGGGTGGGAGTGAGAGTTATTGAGGCTGATGTAGCGACACTTCCACCATGTGCATCCTGCACATCATAGGTAAAGGAGACTTTGCCGTTGTAATCTTGGTTAGGGTGAAAGGTGAAGGTTCCGTCGTGATTATCGGTAATCTTTCCATGATCCGCGATAAGATTTGCTACAGAGAGTTTCCCCGCATCATTGTGGTCGATGTCTGTAGCGTTGGCGAGTAAATCAGAAGCATGTAGAACGACATCTGTATCTTCAGTTCCAGCCGTAAGTGTAACTGCGGAGCTAACAACTGGAGCATCATTGTCACCTTGGATAGTGACTTGAATTTGATGATGCGTACCATCAGCAGAACGTACAGTAACAGTATCAATTAACGTTTCACTACTACCGAGAGATTGAATCTTTGCGAGGCTATTATCAATTTCATAGCGATATGAACCATTGGATTGAAGAATGAGTTTTCCACCTTCCTGTGTTGTATATCCGGTATCCCATGTGCCTGTTCGTTGGTTTTGATGAAGATTCCCATCAAAATGATCTTCTCCAGCATCGGCGTCAGTAATGGTCAATTGGCCGTTGTATATGATCGTATTACCGGAGTTTAGGGTAAGGTTATGATCCTCTTGAACAGTAAAGGTGTCTTGTCCGCCAATTGTTGCACCGTCATTCGTTCCGTGTACAACTAATGTTAGAGTCTTCGTATCCGTACCACCATTATGGTCATCCACTTTTACCTGAACATGTATAACTTGGTCATTGTTTACTCCCAAGTTTTGATAACTTGCATGGGAGGGGTCAAAAGTGTAACTACCATCATTGTTAAAGGTTAAGCCATCTACAGGTTTATCAATAGTGAATGTATGCGTGTCTTTTGTATCCACATCCGTGGCATACATCTGACCAGATAAAAGGATTCCACCTTCAGTTACCGATTGTGATTGGGCAGAGAGGACGGGTTTATCATTGGTCCCCTCAACGGTAAACTCCACTTTGTGTTGAGTTCCATCAACGCTGTGAATGGTATACTCCTCTTTGAGTATTTCACCCTCTGAGAGATGTTGTACTAAATAATTACTCATATGGTAGTAATAGTTACCATTACTATTCACCTGAAGATCTCCACCATGAGACCCTTGATAAATACCACCATAGAGCACATCTGGGAATTGTGACTGTGCGGGACCATCTGGGTCAACAACATGGAACACACCAGAAGCTCCAAGGAGATGCCCACTGGAGATATCCACATTGATATCCTCTTTAACCCCAGAACCGGAGCCTGTAATAACCGCCGCATCACTGGTTGGTGCTAACGTCATACTCGCTGAAGTCGCTGTACTGCCAGCATGTGCATCTTTTACATCATAGCTAAAAGAGACTTTCCCATTGTAATCTAGGGCAGGATGAAAGGTAAAAGTACCGTCATGATTATCGGTGATTTTGCCATGGTCGGCGGTGAGGTTGGCCACTGAGAGTTGCCCTGCATCATTGTGGTCGATGTCTGTAGCGTTGGCGAGTAAATCAGAAGCGTGCAGAACGACATCTGTATCTTCAGTTCCTGCAGGAAGAGTTGTTACCGAAGAAACCTTAGGGTCATCATTTGTACCGTGGATTGTGATCTGAATTTCATGACTTGTTCCATCGACACTGTGGATTGTCACCTTATCGACAAGAGTCTCTGTTGACCCAAGATTTTGAATTTCTGTTTTACGATTATCAATTGTATAAGTATAAGTACCATCTTGTTGTAAAAGTACCCATCCACCCATTTTTGTATCATAGCCAATTCCGTGATAGGTGTGGCCTCTTTGAATATCAAACTGAGCTTCACCTTGGTCGGGGTCAACAATATCTAATTTGCCATCAAAATGAAGATTATAATGTGTATCGATATAACCACGATCTTCTGTCACATTCCCGTGATCAACTCCAGTAATAGTCGCGGCATCGCCAGTTGCTTGTAAATGTAAATTCGCGCCTGTTGCAGTGACACCCCCATGTGCATCTGTGACGTCATAGCTAAAATGAACTTGGCCGTTATAGTCTTTGGTTGGTGTGAAAGTGAAGGTACCGTCTTGATTATCTTGAATAGAACCATGATCGGCATGAAGGTTCGTAATCGTCAACTTGCCTATGTCATTGGTATCTACATCTTTGGTGTTTGCCAATAGCTCAGTTGCAGTGAGGGTTTGGGCAAGATCTTCTTTTCCGCTGTTGAGTTGCATCTCACCAGAGCAATACGGACGGTCGTTATCGCCATGAATGGTGACAACGATATCGTGTGTGGTGCCATCTGCAGATTTAACGGTGACAGTATCGGTTAGTGATTCCCCTTTACCCAGATGATCAATAGCTCTGCCTGTTGCATCTTGGCCGATGGAAGCATAGTAGGTCCAGTCCCCGTTAGTTTGAAGTATGACACGACCATGAGTGCCATAATAAGTGCCTGTTTGGGCATAGCTTTCACCTGCATCAGCATCCGCTATCGATAGGTGGCCATCGGTATGGATTTCATCGTTCCACAATTTCCCTATGTTTCCGTGCTGATGATCAGGTGAACGGTCATCAACATAACCGCCAGTCATACTGCCGTCTGATGCTGTGAAAGTGTGTCCTTCATGAACATCGCCTGTCGATGTCCCCATTATCACCGCAGTATCATTGGTGCCATTCACCGTGATAGTCACTTGATGCGGCGTGCCATCAGCAGAATGAACGGTGATGGTGTCGGTAGCGGTTGCTCCTTTACCTAATGCTTGAACGGCAGGGTTTTTATTATCAAGATCGTACGTCCAAGAACCAGTATCGGTCAGATGAAGCGTACCAAACGAGCCTGCAATATCGGTACTTCCTGTGGATGAAGTAGCGAAGTGCGCTTCACCGGTATCCACATCCGTTACCGCAAGTGTGCCCGAGGTTTGCAGTTGTGTTTCTTCGGTCACTGCACCGGAGCTTGTTCCGCTTATCACGGCTTTATCATTGGTGCCGTTAACGGTAATTGCAATTTGATGAGGAGTGCCGTCGGCGGAGTGGATGGTTATGATGTCTGTTGTCGTAGATCCTTGACCAAGAGCCTGAACTTGTGGATTTTTATTATCTAGGTCGTAGCTCCAATCGCCATTGTCTTTAAGGTGTAAAGTACCCAGTGTCCCCTTGAGGTCGGAATTAGAAAAATGCGCCTCTTTTGAGTCGATATCGATGATGTTGAGTTGGCCTGAAACCGTTAGGTCTTTATCTTCAGTAACTTGGCTTGAGCCATTACTTGTCCCGATAGCGAAAAATGAACTTGGTGAATTTGCTGAACTACTCGTGATTACTGCATGGTCGTTGGTGCCATTGATCGTAACCATGACTTGATGCGCTGTACCATCAGCTGAGTGAACAGTGACGATGTCTGTCGCAGTTGAACCTTGGCCAAGCCTTTGAACTACTGGGTTATTGTTGTCTAAACTGTATGTCCACGCACCGTCTTTGGTGATGCTTAGCGTACCGAAATTACTAGTCACTTGTGAGGCTTGAAAGTGGTCCTCTCCAAGATCAGAGTCCGTTACCGAAAGCTGCCCTTGAACTTGTGTCGTTAAATCTTCAGTTAACGTGCCAGCATCCACACCCGTAATTACGGCATTGTCGTCGTTCCCGCCAATCGTCATATCGATCGTTTGCGGTGTGCCATCTTTGGTGTGAATTGTGAAACTTTCGTGCAATGAAGTGGCTGCGGTTAAAGCTTGAACATTAGAGAGCGAGTTATCAACTTGATACTGCCAATGTCCATCAGCATCGATAGTTAATGAACCATATTTACCTGAGATAACTTCAGGCGTAACCGAATTTTCATTTTGGTCAGGGTCTATGACATCAATTTTACCGTTCGCATGTAACAAGCCTTGTGAATCAATATTGTGATCTTCTGTTACCACACCTGTTAGGTCTCCAGAAATATTTGGCGTGTCTTGCTTACCTGTTACCGGTATCTGAACAATGATGCTCGAGCCATTAGATAGATGTAACGCAAAATGATCAGTACCTGGTTGGTGCTGGTTTAACAGGATGTATTGAGGAGAATTTGGATTCAATACGAATGTGTATTGACCATTTGCATCAACATGAAGCTCTCCGTACGTACCTTTTATGACTTCTGGCATAAAGGTGACGGGTAAAGCGGGCGTCGTAGGCGCATTCGAATGAGTCGGCTGACCGTTACTCCCTGAGGAGATAGTCGGCATCGATACCGAAGGAATGTAATGGACTTGCGGGTGAGAAAGCGTCGATAAATGATGAGAAGGAACTAAGTTAGAGCTCAAACCATGGGCGGCATGATTTGCACTTAAGGTTGAGTTTACGTCGTTGTCACTCGCCTGAGCGTCTTGGAGAGCAACCGCTGATGAGTCCGCCTTACTATGCTCATCGGTGACATCTTTTTCGGTCACGTTATTTGCGGTTACTTGATCTGCAGCGTCACTGGAATTGTCTATGCTCTCTGCAGCAGCGTGTTTAGCCAATGATGGCAAAATCATCATGAGTGACTGAAAAAGTGGGATATTCACTTTTAGATGTGAATGCAGTCTGCGCTTCTTTTTTTGTGTTGGTTTCTTTTGTTCTAGCTCGTTACTTTTCTTATTTTTGATTTCTGTATTTTTCTTGTTTGTTTCGACGTTTTTTTTGTTAGCCATTTTTATCATCCGTGAATCGTGGTTGCACTATCTTAAGTAAAATACACAGATAGAGGTTTCGCTAGCTAATTGGATAATTTTTAAAGAAAAAACTGCAAAGTCGAAGAATTATCTCGTTTTGATGAAAGAGAGGATGAATACTTTTTCAACGGTCAGGTAAATATCGGCACAATGGCATTGACCTTACCCTAAGGGGAACGTTTATAGTTGCGTTGTAAATTCAAAGGTAAGCTATGACAAACACATTCCGAAAAACTTGGATTATTGTTTTCAGCATCATTGCGATGTTGATGTCTAGCTATGCCTCAAGCTCCTCAGCCTTGATGACTGAAGTAATGATGATGGAAATGGGGTCGAGCAAGTCGGCTTGTTACCACAGCGATACTTCGGTTAATGATTCAATGGCAGGGTGTCATGTGATGAGTGAAGAAGTACACCCTGAAGACTCTAACATGAGTGCTCATGCTTTGATGGCTCAATTCGATATGTCTTCAATGAGCGAAGACGGCAGCCCGATGATGGGTAACCATTGTTCGAGTGCCGATTGCTGTGCCTCAATGTGTTCTGCAAGTCCCTATCCAATTCAGGCTGTTCAAGCCGTTGATCAACTTTCCTTTTCATTAGCTCGTTTTCAATCGGTCACGATTGGCCAGAAAGTCGCACGCGCTCAATCTTTGCTACGCCCACCTTCCGCATAAATCTATATCTAAAAATACAGTTATATCAGTTAGATAAATCTGATAAGCCATTCTTTTTTATGCGCTAATTAGCGCTAGATATGGACATTCATTGTGAATATGAAACCAACAACCTCTGTGTTTGTAATGAACACGAGCTTAGTGGTCGCTGCTGTCTTGTTTTCAAGCACTGCATTAGCGACGACTGAGTTAACTTCTACCGTTCAGCAAAGCTCATCACAGCAGCTCAATACTCTGATTGAGATAGCTTTAAGCGAAGATGGAAATCGCAAGCAGTACTTTGCTCAGTCTCAAGCGATGCGAGAAACGGGCATTGCTAGCTCGACCTTAATGGACCCGAAATTGAAAGTTGGATTTGGCGGTTTGCCTGTCGATAGCTTTCAATTCGACGAAGACCCGATGACCAATATATCGGTAGGGTTGATGCAGCAGTTTGAGCGTGGCGATACGCTTAACCTCCAACAGAAAAAGGCAGGCCAACAGGCAGATGCTTTAGCTTTGCAGGTGCAAGCAAGAGAATTGACGGTTGCGAATAGCATGACGCAGCTTTGGCTTGAGTTAGGTTATCAACAAAAAGCTGAGTCGGTGATACGTCAAAATCGTCGCTTGTTGGTTGAGCTTGAAAACTATGTACAAACCAATTACTCGATTGGTAAAAGTGAAGCGCAAGATCTGCTTAATACTCAGCTCCAAGTGAGCAAGCTTGATGAGAAACTTCAGGCAAACCAACAGGTTCAGCGTCGTCTAATCTCTCAGCTTTCTGAATGGTTGGGTTCTGATTGGCTAGGCTCTCAGGTTCTTGATTCTCAGGGCACACTGAATGCAACTAACCAAATCGATTGGTCGTTGTTGGAAAGCAAATTAGCGACCAATATCGATTCAACCAAGCACTACCAGCTACTGACTGACCATCCTTTGGTTAAGATCTCCGATGTCAGTATTTCCTCCAATCAAACTCAGGTTGAATTAGCCGAGCAAGCTTATACCCCGCAGTTTGGGGTGGAAGTGATGTATGCACACCGTCAAGCCAATAACATGGCGGGTGAACCAGCTTCTGATCTTGTGAGTGCTTATCTGACAGTCGACATCCCGCTGTTTACAGGGAGCCGACAAGATAAAAACTTATCGGCTGCTCAGTATCAAGTTGGTGCGGCTAAATCTCAAAAAGACACCTTACTTTCCCAAATGAACGCGCATGTGAACGCATTGCTGGTGGACAGATCAAATCTGATCCAGCGATTAGATCGCTATCAAACGTCCTTGCTTCCTCAAACCGCAGCACGAATCAGCGCGGTTGAGAGGGGCTATCAAAACAATACCGCTCAGTTTAACGATGTCATTTTAGCAACGACCGATGAGCTGGCGCTTAAGTTAGAGCAACAACGTTTGATCACCGATCTCAACATCGTTAACAGCAAACTGGCGGCGTTAGTCAGTGGCTTTGAATACCAAGTAAACCAACCACAACTCAAGCGTAACTAAACACACAGCCAATCAATAAGGGAATAGACAATGAGTACAGTAAAAGTAGCAACAATCGCTTTATTGGTCGGTGGTGCATTGGGTTTTGGTGTGAACCATTTTCTAATTAATCCAGCACACGACATGTCAGCAATGGCAACGAGTACAGACGCCGAAGTAAGTAAACAAACCAAGGATGAACCTCTGTATTGGGTTGCTCCGATGGACCCAAATTATCATCGTGATAAGCCGGGTCAATCGCCAATGGGGATGGATTTAATCCCTGTTTACGCGGATGACTCAAGTGGTGTTAAAGATGAGCCCGGTACCGTGTTCATTGATTCTTCGGTAGAAAATAATCTGGGTGTCAAAACAGCGAAAGTTAAGTTCGAAGCGCTGTCTCCTCTGATTGAAACCGTGGGTTATGTGGCGTTCGATGAAAGTACATTGTGGCAAACCAACGTAAGAGCAGCTGGTTGGGTTGAGAAGCTCTACATCAACGCAGTGGGTGAGAAGGTAAACAAAGGTGATGTGCTTTTCACACTCTATTCTCCAGAGCTTGTTAAAGCACAAGAAGAGTTGATCAGTGCTTATAAAACGGGTCGTAAAGGTTTGATCAAAGGTTCGACTGAACGCTTAATTACCTTGGGTGTTGATAAGACTCAAATCCGCGCTATTACGCGCAAAGGCAAAGCCTCGCAAACAATTGAAGTCAAAGCGCCAGCCGATGGTGTTATAGCGAGTTTGAATATCCGAGAAGGTGGTTACCTTTCACCTGCACAAGCGGTGATCAGTGCAGGCCCACTAGGCGAAGTATGGGTTGATGCTGAGGTGTTTGAGCGTCAAGCGCACTGGATCTCGTCAGGCAGCAATGCGGTGATGACGCTAGATGCCATTCCCGGCAAAGAGTGGTTGGGTAATGTCGATTACGTTTACCCAATCCTTGACCCAAAAACTCGAACTTTGCGCGTTCGTTTGAAGTTCTCCAATCCAAATGGTGAGCTTAAGCCAAATATGTTTGCCAATATTGCGCTGAAACCCATCAGTGATGAAGCCGTTCTTACTATCCCAAGATCTTCGGTGATTCACTCCGGTGGTATGACTCGAGTGGTGATGTCAGAAGGTTCTGGCAAGTATCGTTCTGCTCGTATTGAGGTTGGTCGTGAAGCTGGCGAAAAAATAGAGGTGCTTCAAGGGCTAGAGCAAGGTGAGAGCATTGTCACTTCTGCGCACTTCATGTTGGATTCTGAATCGAGCCAATCCGCTGATCTGTCACGCATCAATGGTGTTGAAGAAGAAGCTGAAACCGTATGGGCGAAGGGTGAAATTTCCGATGTTATGCAAGGTAGTCGCATGGTGACGATTAACCATCAGCCTGTTCCAGAATGGGATTGGCCGGGCATGGTGATGAATTTCACCTTTGCGGAAGGCTTGGACATGAGTGACGTCCAACGTGGTAAGGCGATTGATTTCGAGATGAGAAAGACAGAGTCAGGGCAGTACGAGGTTGTGGATTACAAGGTCAACAAACACAAGATCGCCGGCGAAGTTTGGGTAACGGGTGACATCACCATGTTGATGGCAGATTTTGGCATGATCACTGTAAAACATCAGCCAGTCCCTGAGTGGAATTGGAAAGCGGGTGAAATGAATTTCCAAGCCAGTGATGACCTTGATTTATCTGAGTTTGCCGAGGGTCAAACCATTCGGTTTCTAGTGGCGAAGCAAGGTTCTGATTATGTGCTCAAATCTCTCGAACCGACGAATAGCACGGGTGAGGGCGAACTATGATCAATGCAATTATTCGCTGGTCTATTAGCAACCGTTTCTTAGTGCTGGTTGCCACTGTCGCCATCGTATTTGGCGGTTTATACAGCGTTAAAAATACACCTGTCGATGCCATTCCTGATTTGTCAGATGTTCAGGTAATCATCAAAACCAGTTATCCGGGTCAAGCCCCACAGGTGGTCGAGGATCAGGTGACCTATCCACTCACCACCGCCATGTTAGCTGTACCGGGTGCTGAAACAGTTCGTGGCTACTCGTTCTTTGGTGATTCCTATGTCTATATCATCTTCAATGACGATACCGATATGTACTGGGCGCGTTCACGAGTGTTGGAGTACTTAAGCCAAGTTGCACCTAACTTGCCATCGAGTGCCAAGCCAACACTAGGACCCGATGCAACCGGTGTGGGCTGGGTTTACAGCTACGTGTTGCAAGATAAAACAGGTCAGCACGACTTAGCGGAACTTCGTAGTTTGCAAGATTGGTTCTTGAAGTATGAATTGCAAACTGTAGAAGGCGTGTCTGAAGTGGCGACCGTTGGTGGCATGGTGAAGCAGTACCAAGTACAGATTGATCCTGCCAAGTTACGTGCTTACGACCTAACGCTTCAGCAAGTCAACAAGGCAATCCAAGATGGTAATCAAGAAACAGGAGCGTCTGTTGTTGAGATTGCGGAAGCCGAACATATGGTTCGTACCACCGGTTACCTGACAAGCATCGAAGACATTCAATCTCTGCCGCTAAAAGTGACCGACAAAGGTACTCCGTTGCTATTAGGTGACATTGCTGACATTAATTTTGGCCCGCAAATGCGTCGCGGTATCTCTGAACTCAATGGTGAAGGTGAAGCCGTTGGTGGCGTTATCGTGATGCGCTTTGGTGAAAATGCCAGTGAAGTGATCGACTCGGTGAAATCCAAACTCGCTGAACTGCAAGCGGGCCTACCTGATGGTGTCGAGATTGTCGCGACTTATGACCGTTCTACTTTGATTGATTCAGCCGTTGAAAACCTTTGGAAGAAGCTGGCTGAAGAGTTCATCGTGGTCGCCGTGGTGTGTGCGCTGTTCCTGTTCCATATCCGATCATCACTGGTTATCGCGCTAAGTCTGCCTGTTGGTATCTTAGGTGCATTCATTGTGATGCATTGGCAGGGTATTAACGCCAACATCATGTCTCTTGGCGGGATCGCGATTGCGATTGGCGCCATGGTGGATGGTGCCATCGTAATGATCGAGAACGTTCATAAACACATTGAACGGACTCCGCTCACTGACAAAAACCGTTGGCAGGTGATTGGTAAGGCAGCAGAAGAAGTCGGCGCACCACTGTTCTTCTCCCTGATTATCATTACCTTGAGTTTTGTGCCTGTGTTCGCGCTAGAAGGGCAAGAGGGCAAGATGTTCTCGCCACTTGCGTTTACCAAGACGTATGCAATGGCCGCTGCAGCCGGTTTGGCTATCACGCTTGTGCCTGTGCTAATGGGTTACTTCATTCGCGGTAACGTGTTGCCTGAACACAAAAACCCAGTCAACCGCAGCCTAGTGGCGATGTACAAGCCGCTTCTGAACCTCAGCCTAAAATATCCAAAGGTGATGATTGTTATCGCACTTGGCTTAATGGCGTCTGCTTATTACCCAACCAGTAAGCTTGGCAGCGAGTTCATCCCTCCTTTGGACGAAGGGGATTTGATGTACATGCCAACCACGTATCCGGGTATCTCAATAGGTAAGGCTCGTGAGTTGTTGCAACAAACCAATAAGCTCATCAAAACCATTCCAGAAGTCGAAACCACGTGGGGCAAAATTGGCCGAGCAGAGACAGCAACCGATCCTGCACCGTTAACCATGATTGAAACCGTGATTCAGCTTAAACCGCGAGATGAGTGGCGTGACGGTGTCACTACTGGGTCGCTACGAAAAGAGTTTGATGATCTGATTCAATTCCCCGGTTTGACCAACGCTTGGGTCATGCCAATCAAAACGCGTATCGACATGTTGGCGACGGGTATTAAAACGCCAATTGGTATCAAAATCGCAGGCCCAGATCTGAGCGTGATTGAGGATATTGGCTCTCAACTTGAACCTATCTTGAATGGTGTCAGTGGCACGGCCTCTGTCTACGCTGAGCGTGTTGCGGGTGGTCGTTATGTGACGATAGACATCAAACGTCGTTCTGCTGCGCGATATGGCTTGAGCATTAAAGAAGTGCAACAGGTTATTTCGACTGCGGTTGGTGGCATGAACGTGGGCGAAACCGTTGAGGGGCTAGAGCGTTATCCAATCAATGTTCGTTATCCACAAAGCTATCGTGATTCTGTCGTTAAGTTGCAGAACCTGCCGTTAGTGACACCAAATGGAGCGCGAATTGCTTTGTCTGATGTCGCGGATATTCGCTATGAAGATGGGCCACCAATGATTAAGACGGAGAACGCGCGTCCTAATGGCTGGGTGTTCGTTGACATCGAAGGGCGCGACCTTGGTTCTTATGTGGCAGAGGCGCAAAAAGTCGTTACAGATCAAATCGTCTTACCTGCAGGTTATTCACTGGCGTGGTCTGGTCAATACGAATACATGGAGCGCGCCAAAGAACGTTTAAGTGTCGTTGTGCCAATCACCATCGCCATCATCATGTTGTTGCTCTACTTAAGCTTCCGCCGTGTCGGTGAGGTGATGATGATTATGCTGACATTGCCACTCGCAATGGTTGGTGGCCTATGGCTGATGCATGTCCTCAATTACAATTTCTCGATTGCGGTGGGTGTGGGCTTTATCGCCCTTGCCGGGGTAGCTGTTGAGATAGGCGTCATTATGTTGGTCTACCTAAACCAAGCATGGCACTACAAAAAATTGGATGCGGAGCAGAACCAGCAAGCACTTCAGAG
This sequence comes from Vibrio sp. 10N.286.46.A8, assembly GCF_041470165.1. Taxonomy (NCBI): domain Bacteria; kingdom Pseudomonadati; phylum Pseudomonadota; class Gammaproteobacteria; order Vibrionales; family Vibrionaceae; genus Vibrio; species Vibrio sp. 10N.286.46.A8. The sequence goes on along the minus strand of NZ_JBFRLX010000010.1, from coordinate 4,920 downwards.
TGAAGACTTAACGGATGCGATTCGTGAGGGCGCAGGACTGCGTGTTCGCCCAGTGATGATGACGGTACTTACTGTGATTATTGGCCTCATCCCAATTATGTATGGCGAGGGAACGGGCTCTGAAGTGATGCAGCGAATTGCTGCGCCGATGATAGGCGGAATGGCGTCTGCACTATTGCTTACCCTACTGGTGTTGCCTGCAATCTTTAAGCTCTGGAAACAGCGTGAGATTACGCATAGCCAAAACGAGACAAACAAATAACTTATTGATTATTAGCCCTTACTTGCCAAAAAAGAGTGAGTAAGGGCGCACCACATGAACATGTGAAACTAACAAAAAAACAGAATTAAGCTAAGGAACGATCATGAAAAAGACACTTATTGCGATTGCACTGATGTTAACTACTGCAACGGCTTTTGCTGAAATGGACCATTCGAATATGGACCACTCAAATATGGATCACTCGATGATGAAGAGTGGAGAGATGAATCATTCAAAAATGGATCACAGCATGATGAAGGATGGAAAGATGGACCATTCGAAGATGATGAATATGGAAGGCATGTCAGAAGTTGGGATGCCAGCTCAAGGCGCAAAACCCGATAAAGTCGTTCATGTTCTACTGAGCGATGACATGAAAATCACATTCAAAAATAAGGTCGATATTGAGCCAAACGACGTGGTGCAGTTCGTTGTTATGAACACGGGCAAGATCGACCACGAATTCTCGATTGGTTCTGCTTCAGAGCAATTAGAGCACCGTGAAATGATGAAAAACATGGGTAATCACGCTCATGACTCGGGCAGCACAGTTACAGTTAAGCCGGGCAAAGCGAAACAGATGCTTTGGCATTTCCATGGTGATAATAACGTAGAGTTCGCGTGCAATATTCCTGGTCACGCTGAAGCGGGTATGGTGAAGTCGTTAACGCTATAAGGTGATACACAAGCCATATCTAGTTCAAAGGGATGAGTGCTAGGTATGGCTACATTGTTTTAGTGCTATTTAGGTATTAGCTTTAAAAGACTACAGGAATAGGAGTTTAAGGATGAATAAGACAGTTCTAGTACTTGCAGTAACGGGTGCTTTAATAACGTGGTCGACCCACAGCATTGCTGCTAAACCTGAGTGGGCTGGTAAAGGTAAGCCCGATTTAGAAGAAGTGAAAACGCTCGCTGAGGCTAAAAAAGTTGAAGGCGAAATTGATGATCGTGAGAAGCAGCTTGATTCAATGATCGAAGAGAAAAATAAGAAAGCGAAAAAAAGTAAGAACAAAAAAGATAAGCAGAAACTAGATAAAGAACTCGACGATTTGGAAGACGAGAAAGAAGCCCTCGAAGAGAGTAAAGAGAAGCTCAAAGATAAGAAAGAAAAGCTTGAAGATGATATGGATAATGACGAAGAAAAGTCGGGATTAGAAAAGCAGAAAGACAAGAAAGCGGAACAAGAGCGTAAAGAAGAAGGAAAAGGGTCAGAGAAAGGCCAACAGCAGCGTGAAGAAAACAGCAAAAAGTGGTGGAACTTCTGGGAGTAATACGAGGGCGTTACATCACCAACTCATTTCAACCTATCAGCACAGCTTTGTGTGGCAGCTAAGTCATTGGTTAAACATTGTGACCAGTTAAAGATAAGTCTCAACCTGTTCAGGAATACATGAACTAACTTGTATTGGCTGAGGCTTATCTGTAGTTAGAATCACTGTAGCAAGATAGAAGTTTCAAGCAGGTGGTGTGCTTCGCCGCTCAGGTGCGGTAGCTCTGCCATGATCTTTTTAAACTTGTCGTCGATTGATTCTGCTTCATTCAGCGATCGAAAAGCCAGTACAGCTTGTTCAGGCTCGCTGTTCACATAACCTTTCAATGTATCTAGCTGAATTTTATTGGCATTTTCAACTTTTGCTAAAGCGACATTAATTGCTTCGATGTTAATTGTTAACTCATTGCTTTTAAACATTTTTTATTATTTATGGGTTGTTGCTAATGCGCGCACATTAACACAATGATTTTTGCAGATATTGACCAAGATTATTAAATTGGAACAATTTTGAAAATCGTTAAAAGCTAGACTGCAATATGTAATGGGAAAGGTTTAAGAAATTCGAAGCGATTTAAGGAGTTAATAGCGCTAGCTGCTTAATTAGCGTTGGTTGGTTAGACTTAACAAAATGGGTTTAAGCTATATGGATTAATGCTTATAGGTTTAACGAGCGGAGAAGTTTTTTGAATAGGGTATCGCTGGAAGAAAACACGTAACAAAACATAAGGAGGAATTGGAGCGTGCAGCGGGAATCGAACCCGCATCATCAGCTTGGAAGGCTGAGGTAATAGCCATTATACGATGCACGCACACTGTCTTAAGAGTAAGACTGAAGCATCAAGAAGACTGGAGCGTACAGCGGGAATCGAACCCGCATCATCAGCTTGGAAGGCTGAGGTAATAGCCATTATACGATGTACGCACATCGTCTTAACGAGTTTGATAATGCCACATCTAACTGAAAACGAAACCTTTTTCTTTCATTTTTATTCTAAGTGCTCGCATAACCACCACTCCGCTAGTTTTTCCATCATGTTCGGCGCTTTTAGAGTGAATAAAATGTGACTAAACTCTCGTTAAACGTAGGGCGAGAAACAACAAAGAACGCTCCGCTCTTTCTAAGACCCACTCAGTTGGATTTATAAACCTATTTTAGTGGTGTTTCCTCATCATAAAATTAACATAAATACAGGCAATTTGACTGTTAACATAAACTGATTTCCATTCGTATTTTGATGCCCATTAATAACAATCTGGATGCATGATTTTAACTTGCCAGTCTGTTAAAGTATTCATCAAGCGAATCCGAGATGGGTGGAGTTATAGGCTCCTCTAAGCGTTCGAAGAAAAAAGTAACGAATTTAGTTGATAATTCATGCAAAACTCTCGTCATTACCTCTATCGTTTGGTACATTTGCCGCACATTTTGTCTCCCCTAAAATTCCCATGCCTTCTCAGTTCCGAATTAACAAAATTGTTGAAATTGGTGACACTCTTCATCGCAGTGGTTGTGCTCCTTACAAGCTAGAGAAATACACCCAATTCTATGCAAAAAAGCATGGTGTTGATGTGATGATCCAAGCAACGCCAACCGCGATTAATTATCAATTTCCAGACGATAACAACGCCGTTATTCTTAAGCGTCTAAAGCCTGCTTCGATTAACTTGAGTTTGTTGGCCAATACCATCATTCGTATTAACCAACCGAGCAGTGAGCCTGTTCCAGAGCCTGTCGGTTACTCTAAACTTGTGACGGCACTGGCCAATATGGGTATTCCGCCAGCGTATCTGATGCTAATTGGCAGTACGTTAGAAGCGGTTGGCTTTTCTGCATTACTGGGTTTGATGGTTTGGGTATGTCAGCAAGTTCTTCATTCACGTCGCGCTATTGCGGTTGAATTCATCTCGGCACTATTAACGGGTATCTTCGTGGCATTTTTGGCAAGCACAGGGTTGCCGATCCCGGTGTGGGCGTTATGTATCGCTTCGATTGTCTTGTTTGTCCCCGGGTTATCCATAGCCAACGCACTAGAATGTTTGGCGTTTAATGATCTCGTCTCTGGTACCAGTTTGTTAGGGCAGAGCGCATTAACCCTGATAAAGCTGTTTGTCGGGATTATTATGGGGCTCAACATTGGTGAAGCGATATGGGGACAAGCGGTCTCCATTGACTATACGAATGCGGTTCCGACATGGATGCACATATCTGGTTTGGTGTTGATCTCGGTGTCGATTGGTGTGATGTTCAATGCGCGTCCTAAAGACATCTTACTTGGCTTGCCAGTGGCAGTTCTGGGTATGTGGGGGCCATTCTATCTTGGTTTTGATAGTGGCTGGGTTGTCGGTACTTGGGTTACGACGGTTCTTATTACTTTGTACGGGACTTGGATTGCCAAGAAGATGGAACTCACGGGCTCTATTTATATCGTGCAAGGGATCATCATCTTGGTTCCGGGTAGCCGAGTATTAGTGAGTGCTAGCCAGTCGGTGTTTGAACAATCGATTTTGCCTATCCCTAGTATCGGTTTGTCGGCGTTATTCATGTTCTCTGCAATCGTGGCAGGGCAAATCACCGCTTACTCGATTTACTCACCAAAAGTCGAACGTTAAGCCGTTCCGCTTTTCAAATCTTTAAACAAACACAGCTTAGCGGCTGTGTTTGTTCGTTTTAGGTACTGATCTTTTCTAAGTTAAATTACGCTACTGAAAATTGGTTCGATTTGTGCTCGCTAAGCCTAACAAGAGTCATTAAAATGGACGCAAATTTTATTTAAATGAAGTATTAACGTATGTCTTTACCTCCTTGTCCGCAATGCCAATCTGAATATGTCTACCCAGACCAAAACAACCTAATCTGCCCTGAGTGTGCCTATGAGTGGAACCCAGAAGAAGAGCGTTTAGAAAGAGAAGCCGCGCGTGTTAAGGACGTAAATGGCGTTGTATTGGAAAGTGGTGATAAAGTTACCTTCATTAAAGATCTAAAAATCAAAGGCAGTTCTTCTGTACTGAAAATCGGCACTAAAGCGGTAATCAGACGAATCAATGAAGGCAAAGATCATCAGTTAGATTGCAAGCTTGATGGTGGTGGTGAAATGCTCGTTACAGCGAAGTACGTTAAGAAGCAGTAGCGGCCAATGGTACTGATCTATCATTGCCGTTCAATAATTCTGACTGAGACATTGTCGTAAATCTTCAATAAGTTTACGTGGCTTCTCGGCATACTGATTCGCATATTAAACCGCAATAATTTCAGAGAATTAAGATGATCAGAGAATACCGTCCAACCGATATGGAAACCGTTTTAGATATTTGGTTAACCGCCTCGGTCAAGGCGCATGATTTTGTGGCTCCTGAGTTCTGGGAGTCGCAGGTAGGTAATATG